>NZ_JAYMYJ010000143.1:0-6496 GCF_035668035.1 Candidatus Thiothrix phosphatis
AACCTACAGCGACGGCGCGAAAGTCCAAGCCATGGCAACCGGCGAACTTGTGACCCTCAGCATTGAGTTCTGCCAGTCCGACAAGGCGCTGGCAATCATGACCGTGGATCAGGCCGAACGCCTTGCGGATGCACTGAAATACGCAGCCATCAACGCCGATGCGCGCCGCCTGCCCCGTTACTAAATACTAACCAGCCCCAGGCAGGCGGCGGGCTTATGTCCGGAGCAGCTACCTACCTTTTCAAGCAAGCGAAATAAAAAAGGCCGCACGAATGCGGCCTACGATCAACCAAAGCCCGCTGACGATTGGATTCCGGAAGCGGGCAGAGGAGAAGCCAACATGTTAAAGCAACAACCAACCCCATGCCAAGGCTGCCCCTGCAAAAAACAGCGCGGATTCACCGGAGTCTGCACCCGCAAAGGGAAGTGCCGAAAATGAAAAGTCATCTCACCTCAGAAAACGCCCTGCACGCCATCGGAATAGGCGTCAGCACATTGTCGGCACACACCGCCGTAACCTACCTGCAAACCTATACCCCAGATTACCTCACCTCGCTAGGCCTAAGCGCCAGCATCAGCGCCGCCGTTTTCGGTGGCTGGCTATACACACTCAACAGCCGCACTTTCAAACGTGGCATCCCACTGGCCATCGCCAGCCTGTTCATGACAGCCATCAGCGGCTACACCGTCTACCAAGCAGGCATCATGCCTCTGGAAGCTGCTGCCATCGCCGCAGCCACCGAGGCCGACAAGCCACGGCTGACAGAACACCAGCGCAACGTAGAAAAATACAACGACAACAACAGAAACCTGGGCGCACAGATTTCCGACCTGCGCGCCCAAAACAAAACCGCCAGTGCCGACAAAGACAATATCACCGGTAAAGGCGCAGACTGGAAACGTAACCAGATACAAAATTCCATCGACGCACGAAACCAGCAGATACAAACACTGCTGGACAAACAAGCCAACCTCACAGCACCAGGAGAATTCACTTCCACCCAGCCAAAGGCAATACCGGCAGAACAATCCCTACCTATCCTCGCCCGCGCTTTCGCCTTCGAACTGATCATGATCATGTTCATGCTGTTTGCAAGGTTCGCCAAAGACGCACACGAACAACAACAAACTGAAATAGTCGCAGACATTATCCGGCTAACAGAACAAGCCGATGCATCCATGGCACTGCTGTCAAGCTCCATCGAGGGCTTACAAAAGACTGTAGATGCCATAACCACTGCCAGCCTTGGGCAACTGGCGGAAGCAACCCAAACAGCAACGCATGCAGCCAACAACTGCAATGACGCAAGCAGAACCATAACTGCCAGCCTTGGGCAACTGGCGGAAGCAACCCAAACAGCAACGCATGCAGCCAACAACTGCAATGACGCAAGCAGGTATGCAGCCGACATCAACGTGGCGCTCACCAGTTCAGCCAATACCATTGACGGCGGAATAATAGCCGCCACCAAAACAACCAAACTACTGTCAGAATCAACCCAAACTGCTGCCGATGCCCAAGGGCTTTTGGTGAAAACCATAGAGGATTCCGCCACACAGACAACCAAACTTTCAGCGGAAATCGACCGCGCAACGACCCTGGCAACTCACTTGCAGCTTGCATTTGCACCATTTGCACCTGACGAAGGTACAAATGCAGGTACAAATACAGGTACAAATGGTGCAAATCAAACGCATAAAGAAGCAGACCCCTACCAAGTGCTGCTCTATCGATTAAAGCATCAATTAATCAATCCAAGGCCAACCGGAAAACTTCCCGTTGACCACCTGAAAGAATTTAGCGGGCTAGGGCGGAAGCTCATCGAAAAAGCCCAAGCGGAAGCCACCGAGCATGGCTGGCTGGAACGCAACCCGGACGGCAGCTACAGCTATCCAAAACCGACCAATATCAACGTAGTCAGCCTGCCAATGAGGGCAACATCATGAAAGAAATCAACGCTCTTGCTATCGTCATCATATCTGCATACGCAGGCCAGAACTTCACCCAATTCCAATTCTGGCTGTTTGTCGCGCTGATGTGTTTGGCCACAGCGTTCAGGATTGTCCTGAACACGGATTTCGACATCTACATCTACGAAATCCTCACCAAAAAGAAAGACAGCCAACCCGATAACACGGAGTAAAGATGATGGAAACCTACCCAGACACTGCAAAAATAATCTCCCTTGCAGCAGCGAGGGAGGCCACCCGCAAAAACCGCCAAAATCCCCATGACGGCAGCCATGACGCCCCTAATGACGGGGCAATGACGGCTTGCCACCATACCGATGACGGCCTGATGACGGGCAATGACGCCCCCGTGACGGCCCCCATGACGGCCTATGACGGGGCCTGTAAAAGGCTCCAGTCACAGGCCATGATCCAATGGCTACGTGAACAATATACGCCGGAAGAAGCCGCCGCCGTCATGACCGGGGCGCTCCTGCTGGCAAGGGACATCAAGCCAGGAGAAGAATGCAACGCCACCGAGATGATCAAGGCCGCCGTCACGGAAGAATTCTCCTACCGGATGCTGACAGACAAATGCAAGCCCATGCTCGTTCATGCCGGAATATGGCGTAAAAATAACGCCAACAAATTCCAGTGGGTGAATTGGAAAAAGCCGCCAGAACGTGCAAATGCAGCAAATGAAAGTGCAAATGTCCTGCAAATGGAGCAGGGGCAACGTGCAAATGCAACGCCCCGGATGGCAATCACCCCCCAGCGCATCATCGACAAGTTGACCATCGCCCGCGCTTCCCGCGACCCCTACAGCCACATTGAGTACGGGCTCAACGGCAACCCGATCATCACCCGCCATCGCCGCCCATTCAGCGGCGAGCTGACAGAACCGGAAAAAGCCGCCATCCGCACAGCACAGGAACAAGCAGCCTACGCCAAGCTACTTGGGACAAGCGGACAAGCAAGTCCCAAGGCAGTGGAGCTTGCCGAACAACTGCAACTGCAACGCCTACGCCGCAAGCACGAGCAGGAAGCCCAATGGGACACGCTCAAGCTATGGGGAAAAGTCCTGGCAGCTATCGGTGCCGCCGCATTCATCGCCACCACCATCGGCACCGGCGCACAGCCAGCCGACAACCAACTGCCGCAAGGCATCCAAGTAGACGGACAACATGGACAATAAACACAAACTGCGGATTGGATCCCTGCCAACACCGGCGGAGATAATCCCCACCACCTTCACCGACATCGCCATCACCGCCAGCAGCATGTTCACCGGCGGCGCGGTGGCAGGCATGTTCGGCGCTCCCACCAGCTATGCGCTGCTGACCGGCATGGCCCTGGCGGTTTCCGTAGCCATCGGCAGGCGCATTGAAACCGCCCAGGAAAGGCGCGGATGTATCGCCAAGGAAGGCGGCATACCCATTATCGAAGCATGGGAAGGCAACCCAACACCAACCAAAACACCGCTGACCAACGCCCTGGCTGACTACGGACTGCCCGGGGCCACCAGCGCGGGGACACGCAGCGGCGCGGTTGTGGAGCGTGAGTACATCAAGCTGCCAAAGGGGACAAAATCCAGCGGCATCCCCCCGGTACTGCCTGACATTGCCCGCGACATAGGCGCAAAGAGCATCATCTTCAATCGCAACATCGGCGGCGGCCTCGCCGCCTTTGATGTCCCACTGAAAAAGCGCCGCTTCATCCATCTGGCCGACATATTCAAAACACCAGAATGGGAGCGCGCCAAGCGGGAAATGGCCCTGCCCATCGCCATCGGCGAACATGTCGACGGCACACCGCTGATACAAGACCTGTCGCAACTGATACACCTGCTGATCGCGGGCAAAACCGGCGGCGGCAAAAGCGGCCTGGAAAACTGCATCATCATCAGCCTGCTGCAATCCAGAACCCCGCAGGACGTTAAGCTGCTCATGATCGACCCGAAACAAGTGGAGCTGACCGCCTACGAAAACAGCGCCTACCTGTTGCGCCCTGTCATCACAAATATGGACGAAGCCGAACACGCCCTAAGCGAGCTTGTTGAAGAAATGGAACGCCGCTATACCCGTTTCCGTCAGGCAGGCGTCAAGCAGATCAGCGGCTACCGCGCGGCAGGCCACCAGGACATTCCCTACATCGTCAACATCACCGACGAATTCGGCGACATGATGATGACACACGGCAAACAAATCGAAAGCCACTACGTCCGGCTTGGGCAGAAATCCCGCGCTGCCGGGATCATCACCGTCCCCATCACCCAACGCCCCAGCGTTGACGTGATCACCGGGTTGATCAAAGCCCAATGCGCCACCCGCATCGGCCTCACCATGGCCAGTGGCGCAGACAGCAAAACCATCATCGACACCGTAGGCTGCGAAGACCTGCTCGGCAAAGGCGACATGCTGTTCTCCAGCGACGCCACCGGCATCATCCGCGCCCACGGCGCATTTGTCCCTGACAACGAAATCGCCCAATGGGTGAAATAATAAACCAACACGGAGAAAACCAACCATGATCTTTTTCGCGCAACCAGAAACCGCCGCCGAAAGCGGCCTACGCATCTTCGGGGCGGCCATCGCAGTCGCAGGGGCAGTGGAACTCTACGGCCTCTATGGCATGAGCAACCCAACCCACTGGCTTGCCAACCTGCAAATCAGTATCGGCGACGGCAGTTTCCGCACACTCAGCATGGCCGGAGCCATCAGCTTTTTCGTAGGCGCAGCGTTATATCTCCGAAAGGGGATATTCATGATCCTTGGCGTCACCGTCATCAGCCTGATGACCATGGGATATGGCAAATATTACAGCATTGGCAATGCTGGCAGCGTCAGCAGCTACGTCTCAGCGCCGGGGATAAACAAAGCCACCCCCCAAACCGAACCAACAGATGGTTTCATCGACACCGGGGTGTCTCTCACCCCGAAACAAAAAAAATGGTGCAGCGAAGACGATGACGGTGACGGTGTTGCCAATTGGGACAGCAGCCGACTCGCCCGCAAGAACTGCGCAACCTACACAGTCCATACCGAATCCCGCTGACATGAAAAAAATACTGTACTGGACAATCGGAATCCACCTGCTGTTTTTCGGAGGATTCCTCTCCAGCCTGATAGCCGGTCTTTCCTATAAGGAATTCGACCAGATCAAGGCAGGGCTGGAAAACATCCGTCACTGGATCGACCAGATCGACGCCATACTCAGGCTGTTTTCACCATGGATATAACCCAACTGCAATTGGAGTCCACCCTGTTGCTCAGGGTGGCAAAGCTCGAAGCAGAGAATATCGGGCTAAACCGCGCACTGGCCTATGTTGCGCAACAAACACGCAACAGCCTTGGCACCATCACCGCAGTATGCTTCGCCATCACCATCAATATCGGCGCAAGCTGGCTGCATGACAAATATCAGGTCGCCGCCTACGACTGGATGATAGAGCATGAAACCATGCTCGCCACTGATGTGGGCGTGCGTATCCGCGAAATCATTGATTTCGACACCAACCGCTTTGTCGCCCTGCCATCCGGCGTCCAACTGATCGGACTAACACCCGCCCAAACCCAGCAATGGATACAGGAACTGATCCGCACTGAATCATCCGGCAACCAGACCATCGTCAACCAATACGGCTACATGGGGATCGGCCAGTTCGGCGCATCTGCCCTGGTGGCGGTAGGGCTGGTGTCGAAAGACAAATTCCGCGCCGCCTGCAAATCCGGTGCACTGAGTGGGCGCGACTGCTGGAAAGGCCAAAAGCAATGGCTGAAAAACAACGACAACTGGCTGATTGACGGCGGCATGGATGCCTTCCTGAACAACAAGGGCTTGCAAATAGCCGCCATCGTCAAACTCGCTAACCTCAACATACAGGACGGCTACCGGATGGGCGCCATCCACCGCAGCGACAGCCCGCAAAGGCACGGCGGCTACGCCAAAGCATCCCACCTAGTCGGCTCCGGCAACGCCGCCAAGTGGTACAAATACCACATCGACACCCGTGACGGCAATGGCAACCCCGCCAGCAACTATGCACGACAAGGGGAACGCTGCATAACCTCATAAGGAGACAACATGGAATATATCGCGCAATTTGTCGTCATGTTCCTGCTTTCCTGTTCAGCCGCCTACAGCGTCCGCATCTGGACAAGCATCAGCAGCGCAGTTATCGGCTGGATATTCATCCCCCTGATCATAGTCCTGATCATCATCGGGGAAGGGGCTGGATGGCACTACGTCGGCTACGCCATGACCTGGGCCATCAGCCATATCACTGCAGCTTTCCAAGCAATCCCCGTCATGATGTCTGGAGTCCTGCTTGGAACACTAACCGGCCTCGGCCTGCTACGCAAATAACCCAATTAAGGAAACCACCGTGAAAAAGCTACTCATTTCATGGCCGCACCCACCCGCCGCCGCCCCACGCAACACCCAAATCCTAGCCGACTTCGGCTACCCAGAACAACGGAGGGGATGTGAGTAATTTTAATCTATTGGGAAATCCCCCGGCTTTGCCGGGGAGACGTGCATAGTTTGA
>NZ_JAYMYJ010000144.1:0-6352 GCF_035668035.1 Candidatus Thiothrix phosphatis
TTTTTAAAACGGTGATTTTGACGAAAGTGGGTCAGTTTTCAGTCGGTGTTGACACAGCACTGCCCAACGTGGCTATCTCTTCGCTCGTGATCAGTTCATAAGGCCAGATGACATCCAAAGCCATGTCCCGTTGTGCCGCTGACTGCAACAGCAATGCTTTCGTCTGGGTGTGCCAGATGCGTTCTGCTTCTGTGAACAATGGCCCGGCGAGGTAAATGCAGGTCATGCAGGTGTACATCCTTTGAGGTTTTGGGAGTGGCCTACTATAGCAGCCCGGATGGGGTTTCCGTTCACGGTGAATGACCATTTGTAGCAACAAAAGGACAGGGTAGTCTGGCGATTGTGGCGCAACCAGACCAGCCATTTTAGGGTACATATCCCCCGTTACGTGACGGGGAATGGATGGCAGATAAGGGGTTGGCTTGTATCGGTCAACAGGACATGGGTTGGGATTGATTCGGGAAGGAGGGTGATATGCACTGGCGTGGACGCATCGTGCTGTTGTTATTGGTAATGGGATGTGTGCTGGCAACCATTGCGGTGGCACAAGTGAAAACCCCGCTGCTGATCTGGAACACCACCAGCAGTTTGCCGAAAGGTTTTTACAAGGTCGAACCCGGTTATACCTACGGTGACATCGTGGCATTCGACATCCCGGAACATTTCCGTCCGTTGGTACAGGAACGCGGCTGGATCCCGTTGTATGACCGGCTATTAAAACGGGTTGTGGGCAGGGCAGGGGATACCATTTGCATCCACCAGACAGACATTACCCTAAACGGTGAATGGTTTGATAAAACCAGTCTAAGCGACTCGAAAGGCAGACCCATGCCGCAACTGGATGGTTGCCATACTGTGCAAACTGGACACCTTTGGGTGATGCTGAAAGACAACCCGTTGTCGCTGGATTCGCGCTATTTTGGGGAAGTGGATGAAGCGACAGTTTACGGGAAGGCAAGCCTTGTCTGGGGCTATCAACACTGAGAATGGTGCAGCGTTTGTTGCACCAAATTTTGCAGGTGTCCTGCATTGCTACTGCAAAACCTTTTGCAATCCTGCTGCAAGCGTTCTGCGGTTTCTGCCCTGAACGGATATAAAAGCAGACCTTACCCCCGTTGCCTTACCTGCCTGACCGCGAAACCCATCCTGTATCAGGGCTACCCAACACAGCAATAACCTGTCCACCCAGACGGATTGCTGTTGCCTTGGGTATTCCTTGCCCCATCATCCTGGTGGTAAATACCTTGGGGTCTGGGGTGACACCCCAGCTAAATCATGTAGTAGTGGAAAAGATACCGCTCGTCAGCGGTTAGCTTGTAGGGAAATGTGTAGTGCAAGATAAAGGTGTTGTAGCAGGTACTTTTCAAGTCCCTGAAAACCCACACTAAATGATTCTACAACGGTGTGTAGGTTTGTAGCTTGCTGATAACAACTTATTGTATTTAAAGCAATAACCATTCTACAGGATGTCATGATGGGTAAAAAGGACACTTACGACGACCTCCCACTTCGGGTTGACCTGCGGGCGAAAAAGAAGGGAGAACCTGCCGTTTCCTTGCGCCGTGGTAGTGCGAAGCCTAAACGTCTTTCCAACCTGAAACCCTCGCGCATTGGACCCATTCGTGGTGTCTCAGCCCCTGCAACCCGTACTCCTGAACGCCTAGGATCCCGCCGGGTGGTGGTCAAAGCCAGGGTCATCAAAATGACCGCTTACGGGGTTGGTGCTGCCAAACTTCACCTGCGTTACCTTGACCGTGAAGGGACAGGTCAGGGTACAGAACGTGAGGGCTTTTTTGACCGCGAAGGGGAGGGGATCCAGCGTCAGGAAGTGGATGCTATTCGTGAAGGTGAGCCGCACCAGTTCCGTTTGATTGTTTCACCGGAAGATGCGGAACGTCTGGATCTGAAAGATTACACCCGCAAGCTGATGGGACAGGTGGAGTCAGACCTTGGACGCAAGCTGGACTGGAAGGCCATTAACCACTACAACACAGATAACCCCCACACCCATATTGTGATCCACGGTCTTGACCAAAAAGGTGAGGAAGTTTTCATTGACCGTGAGTACATTTCTAACGGTATCCGCCATCGTGCCGCCGAGCTGGCAACCCAGGAACTTGGCCACCGGCTGGAACACGAAATCCGTGACTCCATCCAGAAAGAAATCAAGGCGAAGTCATTCACCCGCGCCGACCGTGAACTGATCCAGCAATCCCAGGATAACCGCATTACCTTTGATATTGCCGGGGATACCCCGGCTGCCCGGTTGCAACGCTCGCGGTTATTGGGACGTTTGCAGGAACTGGAGCGTTTTGGCTATGCAGAAAAGGTTGCCGGGCAACAATGGCGTTTGGCAGACCACCTGCCGGACAAACTGAAACAACTGGGACAATACGATGAGGCGATGACCCGGCTAAAACGTGCAGAACAGCAGTTAGGGCATCCCGCCAGTGGCTACCGCTTGCATGATTCTGCTATTGGTAATCCATTGGAGGGGGTAGTTCTTGACCGTGGCCTTAGTGATGAAATGTCCGAGCGAGGCTACCTTATTTTGGGAAGCCGTGATGGGATCTTGCATCAAGTTCCTGTCAGTAACCTCTCACAAGAGGAAACCAGGGTCGGTCAGGTTATCCGGGTGCAAGTACTGGAGGAAAAGTCTGTCAAGGCTGCTGACTGGAATATTGCCGGTTACGCGGCGGCACATGACGGGATTTACCATGCAGAATCCCATGCGACCTGGGCGATAGAGGCCGGGAAGATTACCCCCACACAGCAAGAGAGTTACCTCCACGCTCACCAGCTTCGTTTGAACACGCTCTCCAATCTGGGTGTGGTGAAGTCCATTGAGGGTAATCGCTGGCAAATCCCGGAAGACCTGCCTGACCAGGTGCAAGCATTGGTACAGAAAGATAGCCGTACTACCCGCGCCGTGTTCGTTGCCCAGCACCAACTCCCTATAGATACCCAAGTCACTTACCGTGGCCGCACCTGGCTGGATGAGCATTACCATGCGCTGGTGGAAGACGGCAGGCCGCAGGGTGTCGCCATCAAGTTGCGCAATGCGGCTGCGTTACGGGCGCAATGGTTGACGGGGCAAGGGCTGGAAGCCGGGACACAGGCTTCCCGTTCGGCACTGGACGACATGGAACGCCAGACACTGGCGGCTCAGGTCAGGCAAAAGACGGGGCTACCTTTCCGCCCGTTGGCAGCCGGTGAATCCATGCAAGGCAAGGTGTTGGGGGTGGTCGATGTTCCCTCCAACCGCCGCTATGCCGTGGTAGCCAATAGTAAGGAATTTTCCATGGTTCCGTGGAAACAGGAACCCCTGCCACCCAAAGGCATGAACATGGCTATTGGCATCAACCCGCAGGGTAGGGCGTGGAGTAAACAGATTCAGAAGGGGATCGCACGATGAGTCAAATGCGTGGCACAACCATCTTGTGGGGACAGTTCATCGTGGCCTTCATCGGAGCCATGATTGCCTTGCAAACGGCGACCCAGTTTGTGGCACATAAACTGGGGTATCAGGAGGCACTGGGGGAGCCTGCCTACCATGTGTTCGGGACACCGTGTTACTGGCCATGGAAATATTGGGCATGGCTGTACCAGTACGACTATTACGCCAAGACTGTTTTCTTTCAGGGTTCCCTGATCATTTATGGCGGGGTGTTTGCCATTTTCATGGTGATTGTGTTCATGTCGGTGAACCGCGCCAAACGTAACCAACACCCGGATGCTTACGGTACAGCCCGTTGGGCAACACTGAAAGACATGCAGAAGGCTGGTGTGCTGGTGGACGAGGGGATCGTGCTGGCGCAAACGCATGACCGTGAGCGCACCTTGTTGCGGCACAATGGCCCGGAACACTGTTTTGTGTTTGCACCTACCCGCAGCGGTAAAGGGGTGGGGATTGTTATCCCGACCTTGCTAAGCTGGCGGGCATCGGTGCTGGTCTATGACATGAAGCGTGAGAACTGGGACATTACCGCAGGTTGGCGCAAACAGTTTTCCCATGTTCTGCGGTTTGAACCAACCGCTTCTTTTTCGGTGCGTTTCAATCCGTTGTTGGAAGTACGCAAAGGGGAAAATGAAGTCCGTGATGTGCAGAACATTGCCGACATCCTGGTGGATCCCGATGGCAGCAAGGATCGCATGGATCATTGGGAAAAGACCGGGCATTCCCTGCTAGTCGGAGCCATCCTGCACGTCCTTTATGCTGAACCGGACAAAACCCTGACGGGGGTAGCCAAGTTCCTGAGTGACCCTGACCGGACATTCTTCAAGACCCTGAACCACATGCTCCAATGCAGGCATCTGGGCGACCGGGTACATCCAGTGGTGGCTTCTGCCGCCCGTGAGTTGCTGAACAAGAGTGAGAATGAGCTGTCCGGTGTCCTGTCCACGGCGATGAGTTTCCTGGGGCTATACCGTGACCCGATCATTTCCCGTAACACTGCCGTTAGTGACTTTACGATTGTTGACCTGATGAATGCCAAGAACCCGGTCAGCCTGTATATCGTTGTCCCACCCAGCGATGCTGACCGTACCCGTCCGCTGATACGCCTGATGCTCAACCAGATAGGCCGCCGCCTGACGGAAAGCATGGGGCAGGATGGCAAGCCGCACCGTCATGACTTGCTGATGTTGCTGGACGAATTCCCGACCTTGGGACGCTTGACGTTTTTTGAAAGTGAACTGGCTTACATGGCAGGTTACGGTATCCGCGCCTTGTTGATTGCGCAGTCCCTCAACCAGATTGAAAAAGCCTACGGGCCAAACAACTCCATTCTCGACAACAGCCATATCCGGGTCACTTACGGCACACTGGATGACCGCACCGCCAAACGTATCTCAGAAATGCTGGGGACAGCGACCGAAAACCGGCGTCAAACCAACTATGCAGGCCACCGGCTTGCGCCGTGGTTGGGACACGTCATGGTCAGTGAGCAGGAATCCCCGCGTGCCTTGCTGACACCGGGTGAAGTGCTACAGTTTCCGGCTACTGAAGCCTTGGTGATGGTGGGCGGGAACCCACCTTACCGGGGATTGAAGGTCAGGTACTACGAAGACAGGCGCTTCATGGGCAGGGCAAGGTTGCCACGCCCTGATGCCGCCGAATTGCAGGGAATGGAACTCAAAGGGCTGGGGTTTCCCAGTGCCTGGTTACATCTGCCAGCCCCGGCAGTGGAGCCAGAGCATCCGTCAGGCGCTAACGGCAATGCTGCAACAGCGGGGATTGCTGGTGGTGTACTGCTGGAGGGTGAAATCCAGCATAACCCGGAATGGGGAATATCTGTTGATGACCGGCAACAGCCAGAAAAACCAAAACCCAAGCTGGAAATGGATGATGGGCATCAGGATGCGGAAAAACGCAAAATGCGCGAACTGGAGCAGCAACGCACGGAACGTAACCGGCAACTGGGGAGGCAGCGGGCTATTGAGCAGTCACGCCAGCCGAGTGGTGGAGGGATGCCGTTATGAGTAAGCCAGTCCCTTATGCGGCTTTGAATATCAGGATACAGAACGATACCAAGAAACGGTTGGAAGCCTATGCTGCTGCCAAAGGGCAATCACAGGGCAGTATTGTGGAGGCTGCTTTGCGTGAATATTTGGATGATTCCAGCCATGCAACCCTGATCTTGCGGGAGCTGGGCAGGTTACGGCGTGGGGTAGGGCGGATGGAGCGCAACCTGGATGTCATGGATGCGGGTTTAGCGGGTTTTGTTCAGATGTGGCTGGCTTATAACCCGCCGCTACCAACCGGACAGAAAGAAGCGGCGCAGGCCATGGCGGCAGAGCGGTTTGACCAGTTCATTACCTTTATCCAGCACCAGATCAGGCAACACAAGACTTTCATTGCCCAAGTTGCTGAAGACAACCTGTTAAAGAACGAGGACATACGTGCCTTGCTGGATATGGAAGGGGAGGGTAAGGCATGAGCGAATCAGCCAAACGTCGTCTGGATATGCTCAAGTCAGCACTGGGGCCGATTACACCTTGGCTGGAGAAAGACACCATTACCGAGATCATGCTCAACCCGGATGGCAAGGTGTGGGTGAATGAGTTGGGTGTGGGGATGTACAAGACCGGGATTATCCTCAATAGCGAAGCGGCTAATCGGATTATCCGGCTGATTGCGACCGAGGCAGGGATGGAGATAACCCCGGATAAGCCGAGTCTTGCTGCGAAACTGCCACACTGGGGAGCAAGGGTGCAGGCATCCATCCCGCCTTACAGTGTGGACGGGCCGACGTTCAACTTCCGATTGCCTGCACGACGCATCTACACGCTGGACGAGTATGTGGGGCAGGGGATCATGACCCAAGAACAGGCAGAGACCCTGAAACAGGCC
>NZ_JAYMYJ010000145.1:0-176187 GCF_035668035.1 Candidatus Thiothrix phosphatis
TCAAACTATGCACGTCTCCCCGGCAAAGCCGGGGGATTTCCCAATAGATTAAACGCCTAGCCCCCTGGAAGAACGCTGATGTCAGCAAGGTGGTTTTTTTGCCCGCCCATCGGCTTCACGTTCGGCGGCCACTAGGCCATCCAACACGGTTTCCAGCAGGCTGGGCTGGTCGGCATGCGGCTTGGCCGCCCATTGCCGGAAAGTGGTGTGGACCGTGTGATGGGGCGGGAAATCATGTGGCAAGGCCCGCCACTGGCTGCCGGTCTTCAGGACATACAGCACGCCGCAGACAACATCGTACAGGTCATGGGTGCGCGGTTTGGTGCGGCGGCGAAAGCTTTCCAGGTGGCAACCGATGGCTTCAAATGGTTCCCGGCTGATGTCGCTGGGGTAGGGGTGGCGTTCGGTCATCGCTGGTGCTCAAAAATACCTTGAGTCTAACACCCAAAAAGATTATGAGCAGGTTCTTAGATATTATACAAACAGTTGCCCCCGTCCATGATCTAGCAGGACTTGGCAAAACTTAGCAGCTAATCAGGTTACTTAATTCCCTCATGGAGTCTATCACAGCATCCGGTTCATAGTGACGAATATCTTCACCATGATTGTAGCCGTAGGTCATGCAGATAATCTGGAAACCGGCTGCCCGCGCGGCTTTCACATCCGATTTGGAATCGCCAATCATGACGGATTCTGCCGGGGTCACGCCCAGCATTTCGGCGGCATGCAGCAATGGCAGCGGGTGCGGCTTCTTTTCGGGGAGGGTGTCACCGCTGATGATGATTTCAAAGCGGTCGAAAATGCCCAGGTCTTTCAGCAACGGGTGGGTGAACTGCGCTGCTTTGTTGGTCACACAACCGATTTTCAAGCCTTTGCAGCTGTGCAGAAAATCCAACCCTTCCAACACGCCGTCATACAGGCGGCTGCGTTTGGAGGTGTTTTCCGCATACAGCCCCATGAAAATGGGCATGGCCTGGGCAAATGCCCCGGCGTCTGGGTGGGCATCCATATCATTGGCCAACGCGCGTTCCACCAGCCGTTGCACACCGTTGCCGACCCACTGGCGTACAGCCGTTTCACCCCGTACCGGCATGTCCAGTTGCTGCATCATTTCATCAACACAAAACGCCAGGTCAGGAACACTGTCGACCAATGTGCCATCCACGTCGATCAGCACCATTTTCGGCTTGAACATGATCACTTGCTCCGTTGCTTGCACCCTTCCCCCATGCAAGGGAAGGGTAGGGATGGGGGTAAGAAAGGGTTTTAAACGTTGGCTTCCGCCAATTGTGCGCGGAATTCGGCCAATATACTGTTGTAGTGCTGTGGGTCAGCCGTTTTGGCGGCGCTAAAGATCGCTGAACCGGCGACGAAAGTGTCCGCACCCGCTTCCTTGATTTCACGGATATTGCCCGCTTTGACACCACCGTCAATTTCCAGGCGGATGTCGAGGCCGGATTCGTCAATCATCTTGCGCGCCTGCCGCAGTTTGTCCAGCGCGGAAGGGATGAAGCTCTGGCCGCCGAAACCGGGGTTGACCGACATCAGCAGGATCATGTCCACCTTATCCATCACGTATTCCAGATAAGTGAGCGGCGTGGCCGGGTTGAACACCAAGCCGGATTTGCAGCCTTCACTGCGGATCAATTGCAGGGTGCGGTCAACATGTTCGGAGGCTTCCGGGTGGAAAGTGATGTAGGTCGCGCCCGCTTTCGCAAAATCAGGGATGATGCGGTCTACCGGCTTCACCATCAGATGCACGTCGATAGGTGCAGTCACGCCATGCTTGCGCAGCGCCTCACACACCAGCGGGCCGATGGTCAGGTTGGGGACATAGTGGTTGTCCATGACATCAAAGTGCACAATGTCAGCACCGGATGTCAGCACATTGACGACTTCCTCCCCCAGGCGGGCAAAGTCGGCGGACAGGATGGATGGTGCAATGAAATCAACTTGACGCGCCATATTAATTTTCTCCTCAAAACTGTGGCATCAATATCGGAAGCCACTCTACCGGAAAGGCTGGGGTAATACAGCCCTTCCGGGGGAGATAGGTTTTCAGAGTGTGGAATAGCTCACGCCGACGGAATAAAGGTCGGCGTCCGTTTCATAGGCGGAATCGGAGCCGATATTGAACATGTGCTCCCATTCGCCGCGCAGGAACAGGTTGCTGTTGAGCTGGTACTGCGCGCCGCCGCCCAGCAAGGCGCTAGTCCCACTTTCGGCGGATTGGGATGCCGTGGTGCCGGAAAGCTTGCTGTGCTTCTGGTCCCAGGCGATGGCACCAGCCTTGCCAAATGCCTCAATCTGGGATGTCAGCGGCACATAGCCGACGCCAGTGATGGCGGTTCCGGTCGTGCTGGTTTCCAATTTGGCGGGGGCACCGCCAGTGGAGCCGTTCAGGCTGCTGTCGCCCAGGTCGTAATAACCAAGTTCCGCCCCGAACATTGGGTTGAACCGGACGCCGCCAAACGCTTTCCAGGCGAGGTCCTGATTATTGCAGCCGCCCTCGAAAAAAGGGTCGTTGCAGGTATCCCCCTGTTTGGAGCTGCCGACGCTGGTGCCGACATACATCTTGGGGCCAGTGCTGAAGTCGCCGCCCATCATCATGGCGTCATCCGCCTGCGCAGCCCCCATCAACCCCAGCAGCAGGCACAGGGCCAATCTGTTGTTCATGTTGTTACGCCATTATGTCAAAGGGTGGAGAAAACAGCTCCCAAGCTGTAAAGCCCCGCATCCGATTCGTAGGGGGTGTCTTTGGCTGTGCCGAAGACATGCTCGTATTCCCCGCGCACCGACAAGTTTTCATTGATCTTGTACTGTGCACCGCCGCCCAGCAGCAAGCCAGTCCCGCTGTTGGAGGTTTCGATGTTCAGGTCAGTGTCCTGCGGCACTTCGCGCTTGCCATTCTGCTTCCAGAACGCCACGCCCGCCTTGCCCAACAGTTCGGTGCGGGGCGCGACCTGCATATACCCCACCCCAGCCAGATAGCTGGCTGACAGGTCGCTGCTGGATTTTGCATCGTAAATGTTGGTGCGGCCTGCCTTGCCATCAGAAGAGCCGCCGCCCAGATCCATATACCCGGCTTCCACCCCCAATGTCGGCAAAGCGGCGGCTGGCATCACGACACCCGGTGTCACTATATAATTGCCCGTCTGGGGCGCTATCTTGGCTCCGGCGAACACCTTGTAGCCGCTGGCGGAATCGTCGCAATTGCTGGAAACATTGGCGGCGCTGCAAGCCCCGTCGTGATTGGCCATGCCAGCGCTGGCACCGGCGTACAGTGAAACATTGGATGGGATGCCGTAACCTTCCATCCCGCCTGCATTGGCGGCATTCGCCAATAGCGTAAGTCCTGCCAAAGAGCAGGAGATAATAGTTTTCATACAAGCCCCTTTATGTATGTTTTCCCGCTATGCGGGATAATTTATAACGATGAAAAAGTCAGTCCAAGACTCATCAGGTCTATATCGCCCCCCCGTCCTGTTTTGCCGCCCACATCCTTGAAACGCTCCCATTCCGCCCGCACCCCCATGTTGTCGCCCAGGTCGTAATTGGCGCCAACGCCGACCAGCACATCAGCGCTGCTGGTTTTGGCGGAGCCGGTGCTGTCGGCTTGCTCCACTGTCCAGCGCGCCAGCCCGGCCTTGCCGAACACCTCAATCTGGTCGCTGATGGGCACGCCTGCAACGCCTGCTACGGTGAATGCCGACGCCTGTTGGGAAACTTCGCCATTGGTGCCAGCGCCGGTCTGTTTGCCGAAATCAACATAGCCGCCTTCCAGCACCAAATTGTCGTTCATGCGTATGCCTGCATAGGCCTTCCAGCTCTTGTCACTATTGTCGCAATTGGCCAACCCATCGCAGAACCCGGCAGTGGTGGTGGAACCTAGGCTGGCTCCCAGGTAATTGGGTGCTTTTTCATTCTCCGACGCGCCGATGGGCGTCATGGGCTTGAGTTTGGAAAAAGGTGAAGCGGAGGATTCAGCCAGCGCAGCGCCTGTCAGCAATAACAGGAAACATCCAATCGCCATGGCTGTTCTGGAAGTGGTCATGATTGATAGCCCCTTTGTAATTATTTTCGTGATGGCTTTTATTATTGGTGACTGTAAAGGAGGGTGGGACTAACTGCCAGTATTAACCGATAACCGGAAGGCATGCATGAATTACGCACCCCTTTCTCTGGATGGAAGGGGTGCGAGGGAAGGTTTGGTCAGCGCAGCTCTGCTTTCAATGCCGCAGCGCGTTGGGGGAAGTTCAGCTCCAGCACCCGCATATTGTCGGCGGCCAAGTCAGGCTTGCCCAGGTTGTGGGCAGCCCTGACCTTGATTTCCAGCGCCTCGATAATGGCCGGGGAGCCTTCGTAATGTTTGATGGCGTATTCGGCGCGGTTGAAGGCGGCCAGCCATGCGCCCCGTTGTATGTAGTATTTCGCCACATTCACTTCGGATTCGGCCAAGCTGTTGCGCAGGTGTTGGATGCGTTCCTTGGCGTCCGGCGCATATTTGCTGTTGGGGTAACGGGTGATGACGTGGGAAAAGTCCTGGAAGGATTCCTTCTGCCGCACGGTGTCCAGGTCAGCGATGCTGCGCGGGAAAATCTGGTCGACAACGCTGTGGCCGCGGTTGAAGTTGACCAGCCCGCGCAAATACCACGCGTAATCGGCGTCTTCGCTGGTGGGGTTCATGCGCAGGTAACGGTCAATGGCGTCCAGTGCGGAATCCGGCTCGTCATACTTGTAGTAGGCATAGGCGGTTTCCAGTTGCGCCTGTTGGGCGAAGCGGCCCAAGGGGTAACGGGCTTCCAGCGATTCATACAGGCTGATGGCGCGTTCGTAATCACCCGAATTCAGCGCCTCCTTAGCTGTTGTATAAATCTTGTTGGCTGACCAGCCCTCAGTCATATCTTTTTCAGTCTGGGAAAAGATTGAGCAGCCACTGAATCCGGCGGAAAGCGCCATGCCAACAACCAGCAACAGGCTGGCGCGAAGTCTTTTTGTATTTATCGACATTGCTTAACAACACATGATGATAGAATGAGGTGCAAGTATAGCGTATTCAACCGGATTAAGAATGCCCCTGAACCAACAGATAATTAACACGGTTCCTCCCGAAATGGGAGGACAACGCCTTGATCAGGCCGCCGCCAGTTTGTACCCCCAATTTTCCCGCAGCCAAATCCAGAAGTGGATCAAGGCCGGGCATATTCGTGTCGATGATAAAATCCTCAAACCCAAGGAACGCTTAACCGGCGGTGAAGAAATTGTGCTGAATGCGGTGCAGGAGGCGCAGACCGAATTTGCGCCGGAAGACATCCCGCTCGACATCGTATACGAAGACAGCGCCATCTTGGTGCTCAACAAGCCTGCCGGACTGGTGGCGCACCCGGCGGCGGGCAACTGGACTGGCACCTTGGTCAACGCCTTGCTGCATTACCATCCTGGCCTGGAAATGTTGCCGCGCGCCGGGATCGTCCATCGCCTCGACAAGGACACCACCGGCCTGATGGTGGTGGCCAAAACGCTGGAGGCGCATACCCGGCTGGTCGGGTTGTTGCAGGAGCGCGCTGTCAGCCGCGAGTATCTGGCGCTGGTTTCCGGGCAGGTGGTGGCAGGTTCCACCATTGAGGCCAATATCGGCCGCCATCCTGTTGACCGCAAGAAACAGGCCGTCACCGATGGCGGCAAGGAAGCCATCACGCATTACCGTGTGGAGGAGCGCTTTCCCCATCACACCCTGCTGCGCGTCTCATTGGAAACCGGGCGTACCCACCAGATCCGCGTCCACCTGAGCTGGAAGCACCTGCCGATCGTGGGCGACCAGACCTATGGTGGCCGTCCGCGCGTGCCTGCCGGGATCAGCGAGGAACTGCGCACGGCGCTGCAAACCTTTCCGCGCCAGGCCTTGCATGCGACCCGGTTGGGGCTGGTGCATCCTGAAAGCGGCGAATACCTGGAATGGGCGCGGCCCATGCCGGAGGACATGACGACATTGCTGGATTTGTTGCGTAAGGAAGTTGCATGAACCCGAACTGGATTACCCCCGCTTGGCCCGCCCCTGCCAATGTACGCGCCGTTTTCACCACCCGCCATGGCGGCGTGAGCGAGGCACCGTTCGATAGCCTCAACCTCGGCGACCACGTTGGTGACAACCCCTATGCCGTCGCCCGCAACCGCATGATGGTCGGTGATGCCCTGCAATTGCCGAGCGAACCCTTGTGGCTCAAACAGGTGCATGGCACCGATGTGTGCGGCATGGATGTGGGAACCTGCTACCCGACCGGCGACGCCTCCACTGCTTTCCGCAAAGGCCAAGTGTGCGTGGTGATGACGGCGGATTGCCTGCCCGTTCTGTTCTGCGACAAGGCTGGAACCCGCGTGGCTGCTGCCCATGCGGGCTGGCGTGGCCTGGAAGCGGGCGTGCTGGAGCGCACCATCGGTTCCCTGCAATGCGCGCCTGACGAATTGCTGGCGTGGCTGGGGCCTGCGATCGGCCCGGATGCGTTTGAAGTCGGCCCGGAAGTGCGGGCAGCCTTCATGCAGCACGATCCGGCGGCGGCAACCGCGTTCAAGCCTTCCGCTAACGACGGCAAATGGATGGCTGACATCTACGCGTTGGCCCGCCAGCGTTTGAGTGTTGCGGGTGTCAGCGCTGTCTTTGGCGGCGAATTCTGCACCTATGCCGACGCTGGGCGCTTTTTTTCCTACCGCCGTGATGGGCAGACCGGGCGCATGGCGGCGCTGGTCTGGATGGTTTGATGGATTCGCCGCTGCTCGCCGTCAATCATCTGGGCGTGCGTTTCCGCCTGAAAACCGGGCAGACGTTGCAGGCGCTGACGGATGTTTCCTTGACATTGCAGGCGGGGGAAACCTTGGGGGTGGTGGGTGAATCCGGCTGCGGAAAGTCCACGCTGGCGCGCGCCATCCTGCAACTGGTTGCGCCTGCGCAAGGCGAAATCCACTGGCTTGGCAAGCTGCTTGACCCGCATGACAGGGTCGGGATGAAGGCGTTCCGCCGGGCAGTCCAATGCATTTTCCAGGACCCGCTGGACGCCCTGAACCCCCGCATGACGGTCGGGAATAGCATTCAGGAGCCGTTGCTGGCGTTGCGCCCGGAACTGGGCAAGGCGGCCATCCGCCAGCGCGCCGATGAACTGTTGCAGGCGGTCGGGCTGGAAAGCGGGATGCGCAACCGTTACCCGCACGAGTTTTCTGGCGGCCAGTGCCAGCGCATCGGCATCGCCCGCGCCCTCAGCGTGGAGCCGCAACTGATTTTGTGCGACGAGCCGGTCAGCGCGCTGGATGTGTCGATCCAGCGGCAGATTGTCAAACTGCTGGCAGGTTTGCAGCGGGAGCGCCAGCTGGCGTTGCTGTTCATCTCCCACGATCTCGGCGTGGTGCGGGAACTCAGCGACCGGGTGCTGGTGCTGTACCTGGGGCGCATTATGGAAGTGGCGGATGCGGAAAGCCTGTACGCCACGCCTTTGCACCCTTACACGCGCATGCTGCTGGCGGCGGTTCCGCTGGCTGACCCACAGCAGGAGCGGGAGCGGTTGGCGAAAGTGAAAGTGGGCGCAGGGGAATTGCCTTCACCGCTGAACCCGCCGTCCGGTTGCGTGTTTCATACCCGCTGCTTGCAAGCGCAAGGCGTGTGCCGGGAACAAGCGCCGCAGCTGCGTGAGGCAGGCGGGCGGCAGGTCGCCTGCCATTTCGCATAAGTGATGCTAGTATCGTTCCATGGCCATGATTGATGGAGAATGCCATGCCTTCCCTGGCTGCAAAGCTTGAATACGTCAGCGTCGAAGACTTCCTTGCCGGTGAGCGTGCCAGCGAGGTCAAACACGAATATGTGGATGGCCAGGTATATGCCATGGCCGGTGCAAGCGTCAGGCACAACCTGATTGCAGGCAATATGTATGCATTGTTGTGGAACCATTTGCGTGGTGCCGCCTGTTTCCCCCTTACCAATGACATGTTGCTGAAGACCAGCAAAAGCAAATTCCGCTATCCCGATTTGATGGTGGTGTGCGAAGGTGATTCCTCTGACGATGACTATATCCGTGAGCAACCCGTGCTGGTGGTGGAAGTGCTGTCCCGCAGCACCCGCCGCCAAGACAAGACCGAAAAACGCGCGGAGTATCTCGCCTTGCCGAGCCTACAGGAATACGTGCTGATCGAGCAGGAATATGCCGAGGTCGAAGTCCAACGTCGCCGCAACCAGTGGCAGCCGGAATTTTTCTACCTGGGGCAGGCGTTTATGCTGGAGTCGGTCAATGCCAACCTAAGCGTCGAAGAACTGTATCAACGTGTTGACAACGACGATGTGAAAGCGTACTTGGAACAAAAGCAGCTTCAATCTGAGGGGTGATAACCCAGTTGCGCTGAAATCGCTTTCCCGGCTTCCTGCATCGCCTGCACCCATTCCATCCGCCGCCGCTCGATGGGCGCGGAAACCGACAAACCTGCGGCGACATTGCCATTGCTGTCGTGGATCAACACCCCGATGCAGCCAACATCAATTTCCGCCTCTTCATTGTCCAGCGAATAGCCATGGGTGGCGGCAGTGCGGCAGTCCGCCAGCAAATCCGGCAGGTTCGACAAGGTGTTGCGGGTGTAGGCGGGCAGGTTGGTGCGTTGCGCATAGCCACGGATTTCGTCTTCACCACCCGCGCCCAGCATCAGTTTGCCGACAGCCGTCACATGCAGGGGCGCGCGGCTGCCGATGATCTGTTGCACATGCATCATGCGGTTGGGGGTGGCCTTTTCGATGTAAACCACCATGTCGCCTTCGCGGATGGTCAGGTTGACCGATTCATTCAACTGGTCACGCAGTTTTTCCATGTAGGGCAGGGCAATGGAGCGCAGGTCAATATTACGGTGCAGGCGCACCCCCAGTTGCAACAGGCGCATGCCTAGCTTGTAACGGCCTCCCGGTTCGCGCTCCACAAAGCGGTTGTCGATCAGCGAGGCGAGGATGCGGTGCGCTGTGGAAGCATGCAGCCCGGTTTCGGCGCTGAGGATTTTCAGGCTGACTGGTTCGGGGTAGCGGGCAATGGCGTCCAGCAGGGCGGCGGCGCGGTCAATGACCTGGATGCGGGAAGAATCAGTGTCTTGTTTCATGCTTACAGTATAGCAATAAATTTTTCACAATATGAAACCTAATGCCAAAAAACACCACCATACAAAAAATTGCTTGTAAGACAGTGGCTTAGTGAAAAGGTCGGCAATTATTGTGTGGATCAGATACAATTTACCACATTGTGAAAAATATCCTGTATTGCGGTAAGTCGGTGCGTCTCCTATTGTGGCTGGACGGCGGTTCAAAACCCGCCAAGTTGATCCAACCGCAGGAGAACCATTATGACCGCAGTGAGCCACAGCACCATTACCTACCCTGCCTTTTGTGAAGGCATTCTTCATTTCGGCGATACGCCGCAAGGTTTCGATGCATTGGGCAGTAGCCCGGTTATTGGCGAAGGGCAGTCATCCATTGCCAATATCGACGACAAAGCAGTGTTCCAGTGCCGTTTGCTGGTCGATGCGTTGCGTTACGCGACTTTGCAGTTGTGCGCTTCGAAAGAGTCCGGACACCCCGGTGGTTTCGCCAGTTCCGCTGATGCTTACGCCGCGCTGGTGATGCTGGGGCATACCAATATCGTGACGGAAGTCGGGCACCATGCACCGGGCTTTTACAGCGCGATGTTCCTGGATGGCTCGCTGGAAGACATGGGCATTTACACCATGAATGACCTTCAGGCGCGCTTCCGCGAACGGGACGGTTTGCTGGGGCATTTGTCCGGTGCGATTCCAGGTTTGCTGGCACCGGCAGGGCCGTTGGGGCAAGGGCAGCATTTCGCCATGGCAGGGGCCTATCTGAACCGGGATAAACTGTTCCCGTGCACCATTGGCGATGGCGGGTTGGGCGAGCCGTATATCCTTTCCGCGTTCAAGCATTTCCACACCAGCTACCCGGATGTCACCAACTTCCTGCCAGTCTTGGTCTGGAATGGTTTCAGCCAGGAACATCACTCGATGGTGTCGCTGATGAATAATCAGCAGATGCACGATTACTGGAAGGCGCATGATTTCGCAACGATTGTGCTGATTGACGCCAAAGATTTCGACGATGCCGGGCAAGATGGTGCCTATGTCGACAGCACCTTGTTCAGCGTTTCAGCGCGCACGGCTTTCACCCGGGCGGTGCTGGAAGGGGCGAAACAAGCCGCCGACGCAGCCATGAACGGCTCTATGTCCGTGCTCATCATCAAGCAGCTCAAGGGCGCAGGCGTCCATGCCAAGGGGGCGAAATCACACAACCTTTACCCCGGTGACACGTCGCAGAAAGACAATATTGCGGCGGCGCTGCAACGCGGCGCGCTGGCTCCGGAAGCCTGGGAACTGGTGCGCACCAATATGCAACGTGCAGGCGGTGGCACGGCCAGCCGCACCGTGGTCACCGAGTTCGAGCGGCCAGTGGCAGACATTGGCGCACTGCCCAAACAGGATTTCCAGGTTGGCGACAAAGCTGTACCTGCCACCAGCATGGCGCATATGGTCGCGGAATTGGGCAAGCGCGACCCGACTTTCGTCGTCACCAATGCGGATGGCAATGAAGCCTCCAATATGAAAGTGATCAATGACGTCCTGAAAATCCGCCATCCGACCGAAGACGCACTCTACAACCAAAGTCCCAATGGACAGGTATACGAGCCGCTCAACGAAGACGCCTGCGCCGGGTTTGCGGCGGGGCTGGCGCTGTTCGGCGGGCGTTCCCTATGGCTGTCGTATGAAAGTTTCGCCATCAATGGCTGGCCGATCATCCAGACGGTCGGGCAGGCAATGGCTGAATTGCGGCGCAAGACCCCGGCGATGGTTTCCATGTTCACTGCCGGTGCGTTGGAACAGGGCCGTAACGGCTGGACGCATCAGCGCCCTGAAATCGAAAACTACATCGGCGGGCAGATGCGTAATGGCAATGTTTACCTGCTGTATCCGGCGGACGCCAATATGATCCAGGCGGCTTACGGCTGGGCGGTCGGGCAACATAACAAGAACATCAGCATTATCGCCTCCAAGTCGGCGCTGCCGGTTTATACCACTCCGGCGCAGGCCAAGGCTGCCATTGAGCAGGGTGCTGTCACCTTGTATGAATCGCGTGATGGCAGTTGGGAAACCATCGTGTTCGCCGTCACTGGCGACATGATTTACCTGCCGGTGTTTGCAGCGAAAGATCAGTTGGAAGCCGCCGGTTACCGGGTGCGCATCGTCTGCGTCGCCAACCCGCGCAGGCTTTACCGGCCAACCGATGTGGCTTGGCAGCATGCCGCCGAAGCCGATGACAAGTTCATGCATGACGCCGATTTCCAGCGCCTGTTCGATGGCGATGCGCTGGTCTGTGTCAGCGGCGGCGGCACCATTGCACTGGAGCCGGTCATGTTGCGCAGCCGTGCGCCCGCCCGTGAACTGTTCGGCTGGCAACGGGGCGAAACGACCGCCAGCCCGGCGGAAATCATGGCCTACAACGGCATTACCGCTGCACAACTGGCAGCCCGCGCGTTGGGGATGCTGGAAAGTGAACCGTCAGAACTGAGTGAAGCCGCTTGAAGGAGTTTAGCCATGCACAATACAGTCCTGCCGTTTTCCGCCCTGTTTCCGCATGCCGGGGAAGGGCGCAGCCAGACGCTCACCAAGATTATCGCCATTGATGACGACCCGACCGGCTCGCAGACGGTGCATTCCTGCCTGTTGCTGACCCGCTGGGATGTCCCCACCCTGCGGGAGGCGCTGGCTGACGCATCGCCGCTGTTTTTCATCCTCAGCAATACGCGCGGGATGGACGCCGCCCGTGCCGCCGCCGTCACGCGGGAAATCTGCGTCAACCTGCGTGAGGCGCTGGCGCTGGCCGAAGGTGACGGCCTGGGCATCCTCCCCGTGATTGTCAGCCGCTCCGACTCCACCCTGCGCGGCCATTATCCGGTGGAAACCGATGTGATCGCGGCGGAACTGGGGCCGTTCGATGCGCATTTCCTGGTTCCGGCTTTTTTTGAGGGCGGGCGCATCACCCGTGATGGCGTGCACTACCTGCTGGTGGACGGCAAGCCGGTGCCGGTGCATGAAACCGAGTTTGCGCGCGACTCGGTGTTCGCTTTCAGCACCGCTTTCCTGCCGGATTATGTGGCGGAAAAGACCGGCGGGCGCATTCCGGCCAGCGCTGTCCAGCGTTTCAATCTGGCGGACGTGCGTGGCGATATGGGCGACCGGCTATGGCGCTTGCAGGGGAACGCCTGTTGTGTGGTGGACGCCGAACAGCAGTCTGACCTCGACAGCTTCACCCGGCAGGTGTTGGCGGCGGCGCAACGCGGCAAGCGTTTCCTGTTCCGCAGCGCCGCCAGCTTGTTGACGGCGTTTGCCGGGCTGCCGCCGCAGCCGGTTGCGCCAGAGGAAATGTCCCGTTTCGTGCGCAACGGCAAACCGGGCGTGATCCTGATGGGTTCGCACGTCGACAAGTCGACCCGGCAGTTGCATTACGTGAAGGAATTCACCAACGCGTTGCCGGTGCATATTGACCTCGACCGTATGTTGGAGAATGAAGATGCCTTGCTGGCTGGCGTCCTGCAGAAAGTCAGGCTGGCGGGTGGGCAGGGGCGCGGCGCGGTGTTGTTCACCAGCCGGGGGGAACGGCGGTTCGCCAGCAAGGAACAGCGGCTGGCCTTCGGCGAGCAGGTGGCCGCTTTTCTGGTGCGGATTGTGCAGAACCTGCCGGAAGACATCGGCTTCCTGATCAGCAAGGGCGGGATCACTTCCAACGATACGTTAAGCCGGGGGTTGGCGTTGCGCACCGCGCGGGTGCTGGGGCAGATTCACCCAGGGTGTTCGGTGGTGCGCTGCCCGGATGACCATCCGCGCTTTCCCGGCCTGCCGGTGGTGATTTTTCCCGGCAATGTGGGCGGGGATACCGCGCTGGGTGATGTGTACAAAATTTTGGCTATGTGATCGGGGCAAAGGTCACCCAGCCGCAGGGCACGCCGCCCCGTGCACAGTTTTACGCAGCGCCTCCACATCCGCCGCTTCGATGAATTCCGGGATATTGCTGAAAAATTCGTGGAACCCATAGCCGCCATTTTCCATTTCCGCGATTGCCTGCTGCTTGCTCCAGCCCTGGCAGACGATGCGGTACATGGCGACCACCAGCCCGGTGCGGTCGGAACCGTGCAGGCAATGCACCAGCACCGGCCCTTTGGCGTTGGCGATGGTTTGCAGGGCTTTGGTGAGATACCAGGGGTTGATATTGCCCGGCGACAACGGTGCCTGCTGTAAAACCAGGGCGGCGTCCGCCTCGGGTGCATCCCGGTGGTACAGGCGCAAATCCAGGACTTCGCTGACGCCACGCTGTTGCAGTTCGCGGAAATCTTCCGGCAGGGGCTGGGCGGAGCGGTACAGCATCGGGCTTACCTGATAAAAATTTTCCAGATGGCTGGCGGTGACCGGCTGCGCCCATTCCGGCGGGCGTTCAGGTGGTGCGGCGGCGGCCAGCCCCGGCACCAGCAGCAGGTAAAGGAGCATGTCACGCATATTTTGCATTTACCTCAATTTTATTGTTTCGTAATTGCTATGGTGCAGCATATTGGCCGATACTTCACGCCTCACGTTCAGCAAGGACTAGGCAGGATCATGAGCCAACCGGAGTCTACCCCCCCTTCCGCACCATCCAAACCCGGCAGTCGGCGGCTTAAGGCGCTGACCCTGCTGTTGCTGTTTTTTGGCAGCATCGGCGTCGTTTGGTTCATCTGGTGGTTTGCCATCGCCCAATGGCGGGAAGATACGGACAATGCCTACGTCGTCGGCAATGTTGTGCAGGTGACGCCGCAAACAACCGGCACGGTGGTGGCGGTGAACGTCAATAATACCGACCGTGTCGCCAAAGGCCAGTTGCTGGCGCAATTGGATGAAACGGACGCCAAGGTGGCGCTTCAGTCTGCGGAAGCGGCACTGGCGGATGCGGTGCGCAGCGTCCGTGGCCTTTACGCCAGCACCAGCCAAAGCGACGCCGGGATTGTGCAGGCCAACGCCGACCTCAACCGCGCCCGCCACCAAGCGGAACAGGCGGAAGCGCAACGCCGTAACGCCGAGGACGAATACAACCGCCTCGCCAATTTGCGCCAGCAGAAATTCGTCTCGGTGGAATCGCTGAACCAAGCGCAAACCGCCTTGCAAGCCGCTGAAGCCAGCTTGGCCGCCGCCCAGTCCGCCGTCAACGCCGCCAAGGCCGCCTTGCAGAAAGCGCAGGCGCAACAGGCGGGTGCCGCCGGGCAGACCGAAAACACCTCTATCGAAGGGCATCCGAAAGTGCAGGCCGCCGCTGCCCAGGTGCGGCAGGCGTATCTGGCGTTGGCGCGCACCCGCATCCTGGCCCCTGTCGGCGGCGACGTGGCGCAACGCTCGGCGCAAGTGGGGGCAAGGGTGGCTCCCGGCACGGCGCTGATGGCGATTGTCCCGCCCGAACAAATGTGGGTGGACGCCAATTTCAAGGAAACCCAACTGGATGATGTGCGTATCGGCCAGCCGGTTAAGCTGACCGCCGACCTGTATGGCGGATCGGTGCAATATCACGGCAAGGTCGCCGGGTTCGCTGCCGGGACTGGCAGCGCCTTCGCTTTGTTGCCTGCGCAGAATGCTTCCGGCAACTGGATCAAGATTGTGCAACGGGTGCCGGTGCGCATTGAGCTGGAGCCGGAAACGGTGCGGCAGCATCCTTTACGCATCGGGCTTTCCATGCGGGTGGTGGTGGACACGCATGACCGCAGCGGCCCCGTCATCGCCAGCGGCAGTGGTGAAGACAAGGCGACCCTCAGCAGCACGGACGTGTTCGCCCAGCAGGCGCAACAGGCGGATGCGGTGATTGCGCAAGTCATTGCGGACAATAGCGGCAAGGCAGTGCAGTGAGCGCCGCCGCGAACCCACCACAACCCCGCCCGATGAGCGCCGGTACGCTGGCGCTGTCGACCTTGGTGCTGGGGCTGGGGTCGTTCATGAACATCCTCGACCTGTCGATCGCCAATGTGTCGGTGCCGTCGATTGCGGGCGATCTGGCGGTCAGCTATACGCAAGGCACCTGGGTGATCACCTCCTATGCAGTGTCCGAGGCGATCATGCTGCCGCTGACCGGTTGGCTGGTGTTGCGGTTTGGGCAGGTGCGGATGTTCGTGATGGCGACGTTGCTGTTCACGCTGGCATCCATGCTGTGCGGGTTGGCGCCATCGTTCGAGGTGCTGGTGGCGGCGCGGGTGTTGCAGGGCATGGTCGGCGCGTCGATGATCCCGCTGTCGCAAACCTTGCTGACGGCCATTTACCCGCCGCATCAACGCGGGTTGGCGCTGGGCATGTGGTCGATGACAACCGTGCTGGCGCCGGTGGTGGGGCCGTTGGCTGGTGGCTGGCTGACGGAAAATTTATCCTGGCATTGGGTGTTCCTGGTCAACCTGCCGGTTGGCCTGAGCGTGGCGCTGCTGGCCAATATCCTGGTGAAGGATTACGAAAGCCCGCGCCGCACCTTGCCGGTGGATTATGTCGGGCTGGCGCTGCTGGCCTGTGGGGTTGGGGCGATGCAGATCGTGCTGGACAAAGGCAATGAGCTGGACTGGTTTGAATCGCCCTTCATTGTTGCGCTGGCCTGCGTTTCGGTGGTGGCGCTGTCATTGTTCATCGCCTGGGAGTTGACCGAGGAACATCCGATTGTGGATCTGCGCCTGTTTGCGCGGCGGAATTTTCTGGTCGGGGCGGTTTGCCTGATGGTGGGGTCGATGGCGTTTTTCGGCATTGTGGTGACGCTGCCGTTGTGGTTGCAGAGTTTCCAGGGGTATACGCCGCTGTGGGCAGGCAAAGTGGTGGCGTTCGGCGGAATGCTGGCGCTGCTGATGGGGCCTATCGTGGGGGCCAATATCCACCGTGTCGATGCGCGGGCGATCGCCACCTTTGGTTTCGTGGTGGCAGCAGGGGTGTCGGTGTGGAGTTCGTTTTTCACCCCGGATGTGGATTTCTGGTCGGTGGCACTGACCCGCCTGTTCATGGGGATCGGCATCAGCTGCTTTTTCTTGCCGCTGGTGACGATCAACTTGTCGGGGCTGGAAGGGCGGCAAATTGCGGCGGCTTCCGGGCTTTCCAGTTTCATGCGCAATCTTGGCTCCAGCTTCGGCACGGCGGTGATGGTGTCGCTTTGGAGCCACCGCGCCACCTTGCACCAGTCACAATTGGTGGAGCATATTACCGATTACAGCGCGCCGACACAGACGGCGCTGGATACCTTGGCGGGTCTTGGGTTGCCGCACCAGGGCGCGTTGCTGTGGATCAACAACCAGATCCAGGTGCAGGCGTATCTGCTGGCGACCAATGACACCATGTTGCTCAGTGGCTTGATGATGCTGTCGCTGACGTTGCTGATCTGGTGGGCGAAGCCGCCGTTTACGCTCAAACGGGCGGGCCGCTAACGTATTGGATCATTGCCGGAACCTATACCTCATGTCTGAAAAATTGCCGATTATTGATTGCCGTACTTTTGATGCCTTTTGCTGTGGGCATCTTGCAGGGGCAAGCTCCATCCCTGCGGCGGAAATGCCCGCACGCATGCACGAATTGCCCAAAACCACCCAGCCGGTCGCCTTGTGCGGGGACGCCGCCAGCCTGCGGGCGGCCAGGGAATTTCTTGCCCGCAAAGGCTATCAGGTGGCGGGGCAGACCGAATGGACGCCGCAACTGGCCGCTGGCCTGCAAGCGCAAGGGCTGCTGGAAAGTGGTGAAGCGTCCCCGCGTCTGTGGCGGCCTGCGCCGTTGATTGCCCGTTTCGTGGATGAAATCGCCCCCACCCACGGCGTCATACCCGGCCAAGGGCTGGACATCGGCTGCGGTTCGGGCCGTGACATGACGTACTTGGCCATCCACGGCTGGGAAATGACCGGCATCGACGCCAGTGCGGAGGCGTTGCAGCGTGCCCAGGCGCTGGCCGTGAGCCAAGGCGTCGTTATCCGGACGGAATGCCGTGACCTGGAAACCGGCGCCGACCCGTTTGCGGATGTCGCCGCCGCCAGTGTTGATTTGGTTTGCGTCGCCCGCTACCTGCACCGCCCGCTGTTCCCCTGGATGCAGCGCCTGCTCAAACCGGGCGGCGTGGTGATTTACCAGACCTTTATGCAAGGCTGCGAACACAGCGTGGTTGGCCGTCCGCGCAACCCCAATTTCCTGCTCAGGCCGGGGGAGCTGGCGGAACATTTCGCCGGGGCGGAAATCCTGCTGGATGAAGTGGAAATCCTCGCCGACGGGCGCCCGGTTTCCGCTTTCATTTGCCGTTGGCGGGGTTGAACGATGAAGCGTTTGCAATGGATGAAATTTTTGCCGCTCATCCTGCTGTGGGCAGCAGTGCAGACGCCAGCATGGGCGGCTGATGCTGGCATTGCCACCGCCCACCCGCTGGCGACCGCCGCCGCCAAGGAAACGCTCGGCCAAGGCGGCAACGCCTTTGATGCGGCAGTGGCGGCGGCTGCCGCCTTGAGCGTGGTTGAACCATCCGGTTCCGGGTTGGGCGGCGGCGGCTTCTGGCTGCTGCATCGCGCTGAAGATGGCTTTGAAACCATGCTGGACGGGCGTGAAACTGCCCCCGCCGCCGCTACCCGCGATATGTATCTGGACGCCAAAGGCGAACCCGTTCCCAATGCTTCCCTGGAAGGGCCGCTGTCCGCCGGGATTCCGGGCGTGCCTGCCGCATTGGATCACCTCGCCCGCCATTACGGCAAACTGCCGTTGTGCCAGTCGCTGGCTCCCGCCATCCGGTTGGCGCGGGACGGGTTTCCGGTGGACGAACCCATGCTTCGTCATCTGAGGTTCCGGGAGGAACTCCTGCGCCGTTACCCGGAAACCAGCCGTATCCTGCTGCCCGGCGGCAAACTGCCGGAAACCGGCCAGATTATCCGCCAGCCCGAGCTTGCCGCTACCCTGGAATTGCTGGCGGACAAAGGCCGCGCCGGGTTTTACGACGGTAAATTCGCAACAGAAATGGTTGCGGCGGTCAGGCAGGCGGGCGGCATTTGGTCGGTGGAGGATCTCAATCGCTACCAAGTGAAGGAGCGCGAACCCGTGCGCGGCGAATACCATGGTGTCAAGGTCACCAGCGCCGCGCCGCCTTCATCCGGCGGGGTGGTGTTGCTGGAAATGCTCAATATCCTTTCCGCCTACGACCTGCCAAAAGCGCCAGAGGCCCGGCGAGTGCATTGGGAAGCCGAAGCCATGCGCCGTGCCTACCGCGACCGCGCCGACTATCTCGGCGACCCGGATGTTGTCACCCTGCCGCTCAAGCGCTTGCTCAACCCGGATTACGCCGCCAGCCTGCGCGCCACCATCCAGGATGATGCCGCCACCCCCAGCGCCACGTTGCCGCTTGTGCCGGAAGCTGCCTCTGGCAAAGGCGTGGACACCACCCACTTTTCGGTTCTGGATCAGGACGGCAATCGCGTGGCCGCCACCTTGTCCATTAACTATCCGTTCGGTTCCGGCTTCATGCCGCCGGGAACGGGCGTGTTGCTGAACAATGAAATGGATGATTTCTCGATTCGCCCCGGTACGCCCAATGTCTACGGGCTGGTGGGGACGGAAGCCAACGCCATTGCGCCGGGCAAACGGATGCTGTCCAGCATGACGCCCACCTTCCTTGAGGACGGCAAGCGCGTCGCCATTCTCGGCACGCCAGGGGGCAGCCGCATCACCACCATGTTGCTGCTGGGGACGCTGGCGTTTGCTGAGGGGGAAAACGCCAGCCGCATCGTCAACCGCAGCCGTTTCCACCATCAGTACCTGCCCGATGTCATCCAGTATGAGCCGGATGCGCTGGACAGCGGCGTCCTGTCAGCCTTGCGGGGCATGGGGCATACGCTGGAGCCAAAGCAGGATGTCTGGGGCAATATGCAGGCAGTGATTCTGGACAAGCAGACCGGTGCCGTGGATGCCGCCTCTGACGCGCGCGGCATCGGGCAGGCGCTCAGTATTACGCATTAGGCCAAGGGGCGGGCGGCGGCGGAACATGCTATAACGGCGTCAACCCTCTAACCCCAATAGCGAGATTGGCCTGCCATGTCATTGCTCAACCTGCAAAGCCTGCTTGGATTTTTTGTTTTATTGTTGATCGCGTGGCTGTTCAGCGAAAACCGCCGGGTGGTGGATTGGCGTCTGTTGCTGGCCGGTTCGCTGCTGCAATTTGCGCTGGCGGCGTTGCTGCTGAAGTGGCAGGCGCTGCATCAGGTGTTGTCCGGCCTGAATGGTGCGGTGCTGGCGTTGCAGGCTGCGACGGAACAGGCGACTGCCTTCACGTTCGGATACCTGGGCGGTGCGCCGTTGCCGTTTGAGGAAACCCAGCCGGGGGCGAGTTTTATCCTGGCCTTCCACGCCTTGCCGCTGGTGATTGTGGTCAGCGCCCTGACATCCATCCTGACCTATTGGCGGGTGTTGCCGCGCATTATCCAGGTGTTTTCGCTGCTGTTGGAGCGGTCACTTGGCGTTTCCGGCAGCGTTGGCTTGAGCACGGCGGCCAATATTTTCGTCGGCATGGTGGAAGCGCCGCTGTTTATCCGCCCGTGGCTGGGGCGCTTGAGCCGCAGTGAGTTGTTCATTGTCATGACGGCGGGGATGGCGACCATCGCCGGTACGGTGCTGGTGCTGTACGCCAGCATTCTGGGGCAGGTTTTGCCGGATGCGGTCGGGCATCTGTTGATCGCCTCACTGATCAGCGCGCCCGCTGCGATTGTGGTGGCACGCCTGATGACGCCGGAAACCGGCATGGGCCATACGGTGGACATTGACATTCCCCAGACCGCCAGCAGCACCATGGATGCCTTGACCCAGGGCGCACAGAGCGGCCTGCAATTGTTCCTCAACATTATCGCTATGCTGTTGGTGTTGGTGGCGCTGGTGCATTTGGCCAACGGCATGCTGGGGTTGCTGCCGGAGGTGGGGGGAGCGGCAATTACCCTGGAGCGTTTGTTGGGGTATGTGATGGCTCCGGTGGTTTGGCTGATGGGTGTGCCGTGGTCAGAGGCGCAAGCCGCTGGCGCGCTGATGGGCGTCAAGACTGTGCTCAACGAACTCATCGCCTACCTGCAACTGGCGCAGTTGCCGCCGGATGCGCTCAGTCTGCGTTCGCGTCTGATCATGACTTATGCGCTGTGCGGGTTCGCCAATTTCGGCAGCCTTGGCATCATGATTGCGGGCCTGACCACCATGGCTCCCGAACGCCGGGATGAAGTGCTGGCGTTGGGGGGCAGGAGCATCATCGCCGGTACGCTGGCGACCTGCTGCACCGGTGCCGTGGTCGGGGCGCTTACCAGCGCTTGAAGCGGTGGGTCTAGCGGTTTTGTTTGCCTTTTGTCGAAAGCCCTTCGTCGATCACATCCAACGGCACCTCGATCAGGTTGGGCACGTCCGGTGTAAAGGTGTTGCCATTGCCGCTGGCGTTGGCAGGCACTTCAAAGGTGACGGTTTTCGGGGGCGCGGCGGGTGTGGGCGCAGGCGGGGTGTCGAGCCGTACCGGCGGCAATTCTGTCGTGACCGGCGCGGGGGTCACCCTTGTTCCTGGCGGAATCTCCCGTGCGCTTTGGACGGGGATGTCAGCGGGCACATGAATTTCCACTGGGGCAGCCTGTGCAGCGGCTTCGGCAGCTTCCGGGTTTTCCGTTTCATGCGTTGGCTCCGCCGCTGTTGGGGAACGCCTGATCGTGTTGGTTGCGGGTTCTGCGCTGGTTTCTGCGGGAGCCTGGGGGCGGCTGGTCACGCTATTGGAGGCGGCTCCCGAGGTGGTGGGCGCAGGTTTGCTGGCGGTTGCCGAGGCGGGTGTGCCTGCATCCTCCTCCGGTTCTGAGCCTGGTTTGAAAACGCCCATCGCCAGTGTGTCGCGGAAACGTTTTTCCAGGGCGATCTGTTCTTCCACCAAGCCTTCCAGCTTGTACTTGCTGATGAGGGACTGGCTGTGGTCCAGCCAAGTGCGGGCAGTGTCGGTGTCGCGCTTTTGCAGGGAGGAAACGGCTTTTTCCTGTTGCAGGGTGGCGACTTTCGTCATCAATGAGCGCGCTTCCGGCTGGTTGGGGGATTTGTCCAGCAGGGTGCTGAGGTAAGAGACAGCGCTTTCGCTGCGTTCATCGCTGTCGTTCAGGTTGCCCAGTTCAATGGCGTGCTGGGCGCGCTCCAGGTAGTCCGCGCTGTCTGCATCCACATTGTTTACGCCGGTGGTGGCGTTATCGGTGGCTTGCGCCGCCTCGCGTTGGGTTTGTTCCAGGCTGACTTGCCGTTTCAGGCTGTCGTTAAGGGTAAACTCGGTGATCAGCCGGTCGGTGGCGGCCAGCAATTTGCCCGCTTCTTCAGCTTTGCCAACCGCCAACTGGTTTTCGGCTTCCGTTTGCTGGTCGTTGACCATTTGCGCCAGCAGCTTGCGGGTTTTGATGTTGTCAGGTTCCAGCATCACGGCTTTGCGCAGGAAGTCAATGGCGGCGGGGCTGTTCGGGTCGGTGCTGGCCAGCTTGCCCTTGCGGATAGCGTCCGCTGCTTTTTCCTGTAGGCTGTTGAGGTCGTTGTCGCCATCAAGCGTTTGCCCGGCCACAGCGCTGTCAGCAGCAGGCTTGTCGCCATGCTGGGCGATGCTGGCTTGGTTTTCGGCGGTTCCAACCCCTTGTGTATTGAGTGGGGCAGTGTTTTCCGCGTCAGGGGAATGGCCCGTATTGCTTTCCTGCAACGGCAACGCTTGTTCCTCATGCTTGTTGGAGGGGCCAAGGCTGGATAGCAGGTGGTAGGTGCTGAAGGCGACAGCCCCAGCGGAAACCAGTGCAGCGATTGGCAGCAGCAGTTTGCGCTTTTGCTTGCGTTGCAGGGTGCGCAGCAGTGCCGCAGGATTTTTTTGCCGCGCACTGCGCTTCAGGTTTAGCCCCTGTTGCAGCGTCTGCCAGGCGTCAGGACGCAGTTTGCGGATGCTGACCGGCGAAATGTTGCGCACGGTGGCTTCCAATGTGCTTTGCTTGCCGAATGGTGTTTCGCCTTGTAACAGGTGGTAAGCGATACAGGCGATGGAAAAGGTGTCGTCTTCCGCCACCGGCAGGTCGCCCAGCAGCACTTCCGGGCTGATGTGGCCGGAATGCAGGGTGTGGCGGCTACGGTCAGTCGGGTTGCTGTTGTAAGCGGCCCGCAACGCCGCCACGACCGGGGCGGTCAGCAGGCAGGGGATTTTTCCGCCCAACAGCACGGAGCCTGGCTCCAGATAACCGTAGACGCCTTCCGGGCGCTGGTTGGCGATGGCGCTGGCAAGGCCGTCAAGCAATTCCATGGCGTCCGGCACCGGCATGCCGCGCTCATCCAGTTCGGACAGCCGCTCGGACAGCAGCATGCCGCCAATATTCCGCATCACCATCCAGCGGGAGCCATCAGCAGTTTTGCCATCATCGGTGACCTGCGGCATGGCGGGCATCGGTTTTTGGTAAGTTGGCAAAATGTGGCCGAACACTTGCTCAAACACCGGGTTTTGCGCCAGTGCGGGCAGCAAGATGAAAACCAATACATTGATCTGGTCGCCCTCATGGGCGGGTTTCAGATCCTGCGCCCAGTACAGTTTGCCAAGCGCTGTTTCCGCCATGCAGCGGCGTAGCGCATAGCGTTCCTGCAAGATTGGCAGATCCTGCGCCTTGCTGGTTTCCAAGGTGGGCTGGTTTGAGAATGGCATAATGCAAAAACTCCGCGATTCCGCCGCTGGTCATAAAAATTGGGTGATTATAGAGGATTACGCCGTTTGCGCACACTTTTATGACGCAATGCAGCAAATCCCTTGCCATGGTTTGGGAAGGGTTGTCATCAAAGCTTATACTAGATTATTTTTTATTCAAAACACTTTCATGGAATAGCTGCCCTACGGGTTCCAGCGCAATCAGTTCATCGGCACCACCACGGATGGTGGTGACCATATGGGGTGGGACGAACGCGCCTGCACCTTGCGCTTTCGGTGCCACGATCTGATGGGCGGCCTGTAATTCCGGAGCGATGGCGGCGCGGAACGCATCGTAGGTGGGGTAATTTTTGCGGATTTTTCCCACCAATGTATCAAACAGCATCACCAGTTGGGGGGGCGGCGGGTTGCTGCGGCTGAAACCCATCGAGTGGAAAATTCCCGGCCTCAACCACAGCAGCAGTTCCGCCTGTGCATTGGAGACATCCCAAGTTTCACGCCCTTGGCGCGGGATGGCGGTTTTGACGAAATGGTCGATCATGTCAGCCGTGTCCCATGGGCGGAACACCAACCCCCCGCCGGTCAGCGGCCTGCCCGGCAGGCGTTCCTTGAGCGGTTGCAGCCAATCAGGGGCAGGCTCCATCGCCACCAGCCGGTTCTGTTCGGCATTCTGCATATAGCCGTCAGGGCCGTTGCCGTAATAGTCCAGATGTTTGCCGTTTTTCCAGAAATCGGTGCCTTCGTTGAGCAGCGGTTTGACCTTGGCCCACTTGTCGGCCCCAAACAGCGCGTTGACGCCCGCTTGGTTCAGCGGTGCGTTCAGGCCGAGATTGAGGGAAAGGTGCATGCCTGCTTCGGAGCAATACACTTGTTCGGCTTGGCTGTGCAGCGTCGCCAGCGCATTGCGGTCGCCCAGCACGGCGTTGATGACGTGACCGCCGAATTCGACCACCTTGGCGTAGGTGTTGGTCATCAGATTGTCGTTGCCGTTGTAGTCGGGCGGGAATTTGGTCACTTTTTGCAGCAACATTGCCCAGGTGCGGATATTGTTGATATAGGCGCGCTGTTCGCCCGGCCCGAGGTCGCCGAGGAATTTCACCCGCCACAGCAGGGAAGGGTAATCCTGCGGGTTGACGTGCCCCGCCGAATGCTGGTTGGCGTAGCTGCGTGGGCTGTCGGTGGCAACCATGCCATCGTCCACGCCGATGTAGTTGCGGATGTGGGTGATGCTGAACTTGAGCATCTCCAGCCCTTTTTCCTCGTCCAGAAAAATGGGCTGGGCGATCTGCCGGTTGCCGGGGTTGTGGTGGGAGGAGCCGATATACCATTCGCCCGGCAGGATGAAGCGCAGCAGGTCGCGTTGCCGGGTTTTCCAGTCATTGTTGTAGGCGATCAGGCGCAGGTCGCTGTCGGTATGGATGTGGGTGGGGACTTCCTGCCACTGGCCGCCGACCTCGATCAGTTTGGTCACCAGGCTGCGGTTGGTCTTGAGGCCGCTGTCTTTCCACAGCGCCTGCGCCGCCGCCGGGTTGATGCCGTACAGGGATGGGGCCAGCGGACGGTCGTAACGTTCTTGCGGATGCTGGAGATACCAGTCATTGGCTTGCGCCAGGGTCATGGTGGTAAGTTGCGGGGCCATAGGAATCTCCCGTGTTTACTGTGGTTGCTGGGTGGCGGAATTGATGCGCTGATACTGGTTGACGTTGCCCGTGCCAGTCAGCAGGGACAGCTCCAGGGTTTCGCCGTCGGCGGTCAGGATGGCGTAGCACAGCATGTCTTTGCCCTGGACTTGCAGGCAAGGCGTTTCCTCCATTGTCTTGCCGCAGGCTTCAGGGCAGGAGGCCAGCACTTCATAGGCGCTGGAGTCGAGTTGCTTGCCGTCATAAATGTCGCGGTAACTGTTTTCATCAATGCTCAGATGGGCTTTGGGATCCTGGGTGGACTGCCAGTCGCCGATCAGGTTTTCACCCAGCATGGAAAGGTCGAGGCCATTGTCGCCATCACCGCTGCTGTTGCTTTGTTCGACGATGTCATTGGAGGTCTGTTCGGCGTTGGTGATCGCATCCTTGACATTGGCGCAGTCAGTTTCCTTTAAGACATCGGTAAATTGCAGGCTGGCGGGATCCTTGACCACCATGACGCCATTGTCTTCAACCAGTTCGCCGCTGCCTTGCAGGAGCCTGTCGCTTTCCAGTTTGAAGTAGGTTTCCTCGGTCTGGATGGTGCCTTCGATCATGTAGGTGTGGCTGGCCTTGATCAGGCCATCGCTGATTTCACCGTTGAGCACACCGTGGGAGCCATCTTTTTCAGATGGCTCCCACGCGTAATAGCCGGAAATGGCATTGCCGTCCTGCTGGATCTGGATGGCGGTGAGGTCTTTGCCCTCCAGCATGGAAAAGCAGCGGGTGCGCGCACTGGCTTCCTCCTTGTCCGGTGGCGCGCTGGCGGCAGGCTGTTCCGTCTTGCTGTCATCACAGGCGGCCAACAGGGCGGCTGCCCCCAATAGGATGGCGCGTATGGAATCTGTCATGGGTGTCTTCCTCACAATTTTGTTTGGTGGTTTTCAGCAATGCCAGGGGATCGAAAAGGTATCAGTCGTAATGATTGAGTATAGCGCAGAGTTGTTTATACGGGCCGCCAGCGGAAGCGTTTCAGGTTGATTTTGGCGTTGGCATCAAATTCCACGCCTTCCGCTTCCAGCAGGCGGCGCTGGTGCAGTTCACCACCGGGATAAGCGCGTCCGAGACTGATTGCACCCCGGGCGTTGATGACGCGCTGCCACGGCACATCGGAAAACTCCGTCAGGGCGTGCAGGGCGTAGCCAACCAGGCGGGCGTGGCCGGGCAAGCCCGCAAGGGCGGCCACATCGCCGTAAGTGGCGACATGGCCGGGAGGGATTTGCCGCACAATGGCGTAAATGCGCTGGTGTTTTCCGGGGAGCTCCATGCCTGCAATGTAGCATGAAGCCCTGTCACCAGCCAGTAAGGTGGGTTAGGGTCAGGCGGGCAAAGCTTCGGTTTCGCTTTCTTCCAGTGCATGCACCAGTTGGGGGATTTGGGAAAGGGCTGGCGCGCCATCCATCAACAGGGCGATGGGCATGACCTCGAAAATTTCTTCTGCGGTGGAGCCGAATTCACGCGCCGCCTTGACGTGCATCCTGATCAGATGGGCGTTTTGGTTCACCAGGGCGATGCCAAGGCCAACCAGTTCACGGCAACGGCGGTCGATGCAGCCTTTGCTCAGGGAAAATTCCCGCCAGGAGTCTGACCAAGCTTTCCACAATTCACCGGTATGGTGTTCCGGGCTGGCCTGCAAGTAGAGCGCCACCCGCCGGACTTGGCGCATCTCGGTTTCCGTGGCGCCCAGCTTGACAGCTGCTTCGGTGTGGATGTCAATGCAGCGGTGGCAGTCTTTGGCAAGCGCAATGCCCAAGGTGATCAGTTCTTTCTGTTTACGGTCAAGAACGCCTTTCTTGGTGCTTTCCTGCGAAAGTTCGCCAATAATTTCCAGAAACTCACCCAACCCATAGGTGCGGGCTTGTTTCAAGGAGTGGATAAAATCTGAATCTACCATGAAATTTTCCTTTTTGTTGCAGTGCAGCGAATGTTACCACAGCGTAAGGGCTTTACTGTGATTCCCCGCTGAACGTTATGCCATTAGCAGGCGTGAACATTCACTTTTGTGCGCGGCAAAAAACGTGCCGTATTTCGGAAGGAAGGGATGCGGTTATTGATTTTCCACACATTCGATAAAGCCATCATGCCGCCGTTGGGAAGGGCACCAATCCTGCATGGAGCGGATTTGGGCGTCCGGGCGGAACGTTTTGACGATTTCCAGGTATTTGTCCGCCAGTGTTTGGCTGTCCACAACGGCAATGCCAGCATAATAGCCCTTGCGCAAGTAGAGCCCTGTCGGTGAAATGCCCTTGCCAGCCGCCTGCCTGATGTCATCTTGTGCGGCCGCGATGTTTTTTTCATTGCCGAACAGCACCCCAAAATCACCGGCAGGGCCAGCACCGGAAGGCCGGACATGAACGACCCAATACCCACCCAGCACGATGGCCAAGACAAGCCCCGCCAGCATCAGCGGGAGCAGCAAGGGTTGCGGTTTCGCCCCGATGGATGCGCTGAGGTCGAAAGCATCCGCTGCTGCCATTATCGGTTCGGCAATGGGTTGGTCGGTGGTTGAGACGGAATTGGCGGCGAGTATTTCCCTGACATTGCTGATTAATTGCCCGAAATCCATGGGTTCAGCTGCTGGATTCCAACGGCTTAGATCAACTGCCGGAGTGTCGTGGAAGCCAGCCGGAGGCTCCACCGCATCCAGCAGGACGGGCACCAGGATGCCGCGTTGCTTGCCCTCGTCGGCCTCTTCATGCACCCAAGCTGACAGCGCGGAGCGTTGTGACCATGTCACAATAATGCAGCGCGCATCATTGAGGGCTTTGCCGATGTGGCTGCGCCAAGTTTTTCCGCTGGGAATGTGCTGATCCCAAAATACAGACCACCCTTCCTTTTCGAGGGCGCTGACCAAGGGCTGGATACGTTTTTCATCTTCCCGTGCATAGCTGATGAAAATTTGTGCCATTAACCGTTCTCTGCTGCTGATCGTCCGTTTTATTATAGGAAATGTCTATGAAAGTTTCAGTGGAAGGATTTTTGTCACTGTATCTTCATCCAGTGGAAGGCGGGTTTTCCGGGCTGGTTTTTTGCCGTTTGGCCGCTTTGGCGGTGCGTGATGGCAGGAAGCAGTCCGCATAGTCCCGCTGGATCTGGACGATCAGCTCTTCCAGTTTGTTGTTGCCCAGCAGCCTAACCAGATTCAGGGAAACCATCAGGGAAACGTAATTGGACGCCTTGATGGCCTGATGGATCAGGGCGGTAGGGTAACCCTGGCTGTGCCGGTGCATGACATGGATGCCGCCGTGGACATAGGAGCTGAGGGGTTTCCAGGAATGGTCCTTGAACTTGAGCAACAGGCGCATGTCTTCCGGCGGTGCCTTGCCTTCCAGTTCATTGAGCATTTCGGTCATCATGGGGAGGCGGTCGGCTTTTTTGGCAGTTTCCTGGTTGAACTCGCCCATCAGGCGGGCAGTCACTTTGTCGGGCGCGGCGTGCAGCAGCCACATCGCCCTCACCAGCGCTTCGAACTGCAAACGGAGCAGGCCGGTGGCGGAGGTGAAATTTCCACCTGTGATCAGCATCCTGATGCTTTCGGCGTGTTCGAAGGCGACGCCGCACATAATCCGGCTTGAGGCGGCCCGGTCTGAGCGGATGATGCGGCTTGCCTGCAGAAGCTTGAGCAGGTGCTCCTCCATTTCGACGGAGCGTTCCTGCAATTGTTGGAGTTCAGCGCTGATGGGCGTCATGTGTTTCCTTCCGATGCCTGGATTTGTGTATTTCACTGTTATAGGAAGGGATGGGCATGAACGCCAGCAATACCAGACCAGGCGCAGTCGCCCCGACGGACGCCGGGTTTAGACTTTTTTGACGAACTCCGACTTCAGGCTCATCGCGCCGATGCCGTCGATCTTGCAGTCAATGTCATGGTCGCCGTCAACCAGGCGGATGTTTTTGACCTTAGTCCCGACCTTGACAACCAGGGAGGAGCCTTTGACTTTGAGATCCTTGATCACGGTGATGGTGTCGCCATCCTGCAAGATGTTGCCGTTGGCGTCCTTGATGATGCGCTCATCGCTGTTGGCCGCTGCCGCTGTTTGCGGCCATTCGTGGCCACATTCGGGGCAGACGTACAGGTCACCATCTTCGTAGGTGTATTCGGAAGCGCATTGCGGGCATTTGGGAAGCGTGCTCATAAGCATTCCTGCGGGTGAAAACGGCGGATGTTAGCAGTTTATGCGGGTTTCCGCCTTCCCCTTGAACTTTCCGGGCTTGACGGGCATCAATCCGTTATGATGAAAACAAAATCATTGATGATGAGGTGTGCGCCATTTTCGCCCAATTCTTACGGCTTGCCAAAGGTGTCGACCCGCGTTATTACCAATTGGCGGTGCAATGCAGCCTGCTGTTGGTGGGGACGCTGACCCTGCAATTCACGGTTCCGTGGTGGAACATCGCCGCCGTGCTGGCGACGGCTCTGCTGACCCAATGGGGGTTCCTGCGCTGGTACGGTTTGCCGTTGCAAACCTTGAGCGCGCTCAACACCAGTTTTTCCATCATTATCCTGTTGTATGCCGCGCATTGGGGCTGGCTGGCGCTGGCGGCCGCTATCAGCATCGCCAGCAAGTTCCTGATCCGCATCCAGGGGCGGCATGTGTTCAACCCGTCGAATATCGGCATTGTCGCGGTGTTGCTGGCGACGGATTCCGCTTGGGTGGCGCATGGCAAGTGGGGGCATGCGCTGTGGCTGGGGTTGTTGCTGGCTGGTTTCGGGCTGGTGTGGCTGCTGGGTTGGCGGCAGATGCTGACCAGTCTGGCGTTCCTGGCGGCATACGCCGGTCTGCTGGCTGGCCGCGCGCTATGGCTGGGCGACCCGTGGGCGATTCCGCTGCATCAGTTGCAGAATGGGGCGTTGCTGATTTTCACATTCTTTATGCTGTCAGACCCGATGACCACGCCGCAGTCAACGGCGGGGCGTCTCCTGTTTGGCGTGTGGGTGGCGGTGCTGGGCTGGACGTTGCAGTTCCGGTTGTTCATTCCGAATGCGTTTTTGTACGCGCTGGCGGCGTCATCGCCACTGGTGCTGCTGATCAATGGGCGTTTTGCCGGTGCGCCGTTTCACTGGCCGGTCAGGAGTCAAACATGAAAAAAACAATGCTTGGGTTACTGGGGATGGCGGCGCTGCTGGGGGCGTCTTCCCAGGCCGCCGCCTTTTGCGGTTTTTATGTCGCCAAGGCGGACACCGGCTTGTTCAACGAGTCTTCACAAGTGGTGTATGTGCGTGATGAAAGCCGCAATGTGGTGACAATGGCCAGCGACTTCAAAGGCGACATGAAGGATTTCGCGCTGGTGGTGCCGGTGCCGACCGTGCTCCAGCGTGAGCAGATCAATGTCGCCAACAACGCCACCCTGAAACATCTGGATGATTATTCCGCCCCACGGCTGGTGGAGTATTTCGATGAAGACCCTTGTGCGCCGACGATGGACATGGCAATGCCTGCGCCCGCCATGATGGAAGCCGCGCCCATGCGGGGGCAGCAGCGCGCGACTGAACTGGGCGTCAAGATAGAAGCGCAATACACCGTGGCCGAGTATGACATCCTGCTGTTGTCGGCCAAGGAAAGCGGTGGCCTGATCACCTGGCTGACCGAACAGGGCTACAAACTGCCGCCCGGCGCGGAGCCTGTGGTCGGCAGTTACCTCAAGCAGAACATGAAATTCTTCGTCGCCAAGGTCAATTTGCAGGAATACAGCAAGTCCGGCTTTACCCGGCTGCGCCCGATCCAGATCGCCTACAACAACGACCGTTTCATGCTGCCGATCCGGCTCGGCACGGTCAACGCGCAGGGCAAGCAGGAACTGTTCGTCTACGCGCTGACCCGCAAGGGCCGGGTGGAAACCACCAACTACCGCACCGTCAAATTGCCCAGCGACCTGGACGTGCCCGAATACATCAAGGGCAAGGACGAATTCGCCAGTTTCTACCGCGACATGTTCCGCACCGCCGTCGACAAGGAAAACGGCAAGGCGGTGTTCCTCGAATACGCCTGGGACATGAACTGGTGCGACCCGTGCGCCGCCGACCCGCTGTCCGACAAGGAATTGCGTGAACTGGGCGTGTTCTGGGTGGGCGCTGATGGCGGCGCGCAGCCGCAAACGCGTGGGATCATGCCACCAGGGCAGGGGCGCGATGTGTACGTCACCCGCCTGCATGTGCGTTATGACCGCGCCAATTTCCCGGAAGACCTCATGTTCCAGGCCACGGGTGACCGCGAAAACTTCCAGGGGCGCTATATCATCCGCCATCCGTTCAAGGGCGAGGCGACCTGCGATGCCGGGAAGCAATATTTCCGCGAATTGCCCAAACGCCAAGGCAAGGTGGCGGAAACGCTGGCGCGCCTGACCAACCGCGATGTCAACGGCATCCGCACCAAAATGGGGTTGGGGCAAGGTGGTTCCGCTGGCAACAGCTCCGGTGGCGGCTCCAGCGGCGGCGGTGACGATGACTGGTGGAATTCCATGTGGGGTCAGCCAGTAAAGTGACATGAGGCAACGCAGCTGGGGCGTATGGCATGCGCCCCTGTCTGTGTATAATCCCGCTTTTGCCGCTTGCACACACCCCATGATACGCATCACCGAACTGCGCCTGCCGCTGGAGCAGGCCGCCGAAGCCCTGCCTGCCGCCATCGCGGAACGCTTGGGCATTGCGCCCACTGGACTGCTGGATTTCACCATTTTCAAACGCGGTTATGACGCCCGCAAGCGTGACGCCATTGTGCTGGTCTACACCATCGATGCCACTGTGGCGGATGAGGCTGCAATACTGGCGAAATTCAGCCAGGATCAGCATGTTAACCCCGCGCCGGATACCCGTTACAGGTTCGTTGCCCAGTTGCATGAGCCGCCTGCGGTGCGCCCGGTGGTGGTCGGGTTCGGCCCCTGCGGCATAATGGCCGGGCTGGTGCTGGCGCAAATGGGGTTTTGCCCCATCATCCTGGAGCGTGGCAAAAAAGTGCGCGAACGCACCAAGGACACCTGGGGCTTGTGGCGCAAGCATCAGCTCAACCCGGAATCCAACGTGCAGTTCGGCGAAGGCGGTGCCGGGACTTTCTCAGACGGCAAGCTCTACAGCCAGATCAAAGACCCGAAGCATTACGGGCGCAAGGTGCTGGCCGAATTCGTCAAGGCGGGCGCGCCGGAAGAGATCCTTTACGTCAGCAAGCCGCACATCGGCACGTTCCGGCTGGTCAAAATGGTGGAGAACATCCGCGCTGACATCGAGTCGTTGGGCGGCGAAATCCGTTTCCAGCAGCAGGTGGTGGATGTGTTGGTCGAAAATGGCCAGATGCGCGGCGTGGTGCTGGCGGATGGCGAACAAATCCGCACCGAGCATGTGATCCTGGCGTTGGGGCATAGTGCGCGCGACACTTTCCAGATGCTGTTTGAGCGTGGCGTGTTCATGGAGCCGAAGCCGTTCTCGGTCGGTTTCCGCATTGAACACCCGCAATCCCTGATCGATCAGGCGCGCTTCGGCCAATACGCGGGCAATAAGCTGCTGGGGGCGGCGGACTACAAGCTGGTGCACCATGCGGGCAATGGGCGTTCGGTGTACAGTTTCTGCATGTGCCCCGGCGGGCAGGTGGTGGCGGCGACTTCGGAACCGGGGCGGGTGGTCACCAACGGCATGAGCCAGTATTCACGCGCAGAACGCAACGCCAATGCTGGGATTGTGATCGGCGTCAGCCCACAGGACTACCCCGGCGGGCCGCTGGCGGGGATCGCCTTCCAGCGCCAGTGGGAGTCGCGCGCCTTCGAACTCGGCGGTGAAAACTACAACGCGCCCGCGCAATTGGCAGGGGATTTCATCAAGGGCATCCGCTCCACCCAGTTGGGGACGGTTGAGCCGTCCTACCAGCCGGGGGTGCGCCTGACGGACTTGTCGGCAGCCCTGCCTGCTTATGTGGTTGAAGCCATCCGTGAGGCGTTGCCCGCGTTTGAACGCCAGCTCAAGGGCTTTTCTTTATACGACGCCGTGCTGACCGGGGTGGAGACGCGCACCTCCTCACCCTTGCGCATCACCCGTGGGCAGGATTTGCAAAGCCTGAATGTGCAAGGGTTGTATCCGGCAGGGGAGGGCGCAGGCTACGCTGGCGGTATCCTGTCAGCGGGGGTGGATGGCGTCCGCGCTGCCGAAGCGGTGGCGGCGGCTTATAAACCCCGCATTCCGTAGGCGCACTATCAGCCGGATAGGCGAGCCGCTACACTTATTCCGACTAAATAACTTGGTATTTTGGGAGCGCAGGAATGACAGCCATCGTCCGCAGCAGTTGGGGCAACGCAGAAGTATTGCAGAATGATCAATGGAGCGAGCGCCTGTACAGCCTGCGCCTCAAGGTGGAGCTGATGCCGTTCCAGGCCGGGCAGTTCGTCACCCTGCGGCTGCCGGTGACGCTGGCGAATGGCGAAACCGAACTGGTGGCGAAATCCTATTCCCTGATTAATGCGCCGCATGAGCCGACCCCGGAAATTTTTTACAACATCGTGCCCAACGGCAAGCTCTCCAATGCGCTGGCGCGCCTGCGCCCCGGCGATAATCTGGAGATTTCCCAACCGGCCAAGGGCTTTTTTGTGCTGGATGAAGTGCCGGATGTTCCCAATCTGTGGTTGTTGGCGACCGGCACCGGCTTGGGGCCTTTTTTGTCGATCCTTAAAACGGAGCAGCCCTGGGCGCGTTTCGACAAGATTGTCCTGGCGCATGGCGTGCCGTTGCTGCGGGAGCTGGCTTACACCGACCTGATCCGGTCGTTTGCGGAGCGCTATCCGGCGCAATTCCGCTTCATTTCCTGCGTCACCCGCGAACCGAACCCGCAGGGGTTGGAAGGGCGCATCACCGGCAGTTTTGCGTCCGGCGCGCTGGAGGCGGCGGCGGGGGTGGAGATTGCCCCGGAAAACAGCCATGTCATGCTCTGCGGCAACCACAATATGCTGGATGAAATGAAGGCGTTGCTGGGGGAGCGTGGCATGCGCCGCCATCTGCGCCATAAGCCTGGCCATATCACGACGGAGCAGTATTTTTAAAGTCGTAATCTGGGGTCAAGCTATGTAAAATTAGCCGCTTCACTGGCACAGGGTGACGGATAAACAACAGGCATGAACCCGGATTTTCTTGATTTTGAACAACCTATCGCCGAGCTACAGGCGAAAATTGAAGAACTGCGCTATGTCGGCGACGCCGAAATCAACCTGAGCGAGGAAATCAGCAAGCTGGAGGAAAAGGCCAATTCGCTGACCCGCTCGATCTTTTCCAAGCTGACGCCCAGGCAGATTTCCCAGCTTGCCCGCCACCCCAAACGCCCGTATACGCTGGACTTGGTCAAGTACCTGTTCACCGATTTCCAGGAATTGCATGGCGACCGCGCCTTTGCCGATGACAAGGCCATTGTCGGCGGTTTGGCGCGTTTCCGCAGCCAGTCGGTGGTTGTGATCGGCCACCAGAAAGGCCGCGACACCAACGAAAACATCAAGCGCAATTTCGGCATGCCGCGCCCGGAAGGCTACCGCAAGGCGTTGCGCCTGATGCGGATGGCGGAGAAATTCCACCTGCCGGTCATCACCTTCATCGACACGCCCGGCGCCTACCCCGGCATCGGTGCCGAAGAGCGTGGCCAGAGCGAAGCCATCGCCCGCAACCTGTACGAAATGGCCCGGCTGCGCACCCCCGTCATCTGCACGGTGGTTGGCGAAGGCGGCTCCGGCGGCGCGCTGGCGATTGGCGTTGGCGACCGGGTGATGATGCTGCAATACGCCACCTATTCGGTCATTTCCCCGGAAGGCTGCGCCTCGATCCTGTGGAAAAGCGCCGACAAATCAGCGGACGCCGCCGACGCCATGGGCATCACCGCCGACCGCCTGAAATCCCTCGGCCTGATCGACCAGATCATCCCCGAACCGCTGGGCGGCGCGCACCGCGACATGGAAGCCACCGCCCATAACCTCGGCGTGGCGCTGGAAGCCAACCTGCGTGAACTGAATGCGATGAACATCGACAAGCTGCTGGACAAGCGTTACCAGCGCATCATGGGATTCGGCCAGTTCGAGGAATAAGGGCGGGCGGATGGGACACGCCCTTGCTGACCATCTGTTGACCTTCTTCCGGCACTATCCTGCCCCCGCTTACCTGATCGGCTACAGCGGCGGGATGGATTCCCACGTACTGCTGCACGCCTGTTCGCGGCTGCAACCGCAACTGCCGGACTTGCCATTCCGCGCCCTGCACATTGACCACGGGCTCCAGCCTGCTGCTGCGCAGTGGGCGCAGCATTGCCATGAAGTTTGCCAGCAATTGGGCGTGCCCCTGCTGACCGAGCGCCTGCAACTGGCGGTTCCGGCGGGGGAAAGCGTGGAGGCGGCGGCGCGCGATGCCCGTTACGCCGCCTTCAGCCGACATCTGCAAGCTGGGGAAATCCTGCTGACGGCGCACCACCAGCACGATCAGGCCGAAACTTTGCTGCTGCACCTGCTGCGTGGCAGCGGCGTGGATGGCCTGGCGGCGATGCCGCTGTTCAGGCCGTTGGCGCAGGGCGGTTTGGGGCGTCCGTTGTTGGCGTGCGGGCGGGCGGAGTTGCTGGATTACGCCGAACATCACCGGCTGGATTACATCGACGACCCCAGCAATCTGGATCGGCGTTTCGACCGCAATTTCCTGCGCCATCAGGTCATGCCTGTGTTGCAACAACGCTGGCCGTCGGCGCAGAAAACCCTGGCGCGCGCTGCCCGTTTGCAGGCCGAAAGCCGTGGGCTGCTGTCCGCTTTTCTGCAAGGCAAGCTGGCGGAGATGCGGGGCAGGCGGCCCGGCACCTTGTCAATCAGTCGCTTACTGGGGCAGGAAACCGCCCTGCAAAAGGCGCTGCTGCGCGAATGGTTGGCGGAGCGCGGCTTACGGGCACCGGAGGAACGGAGGCTGTTGCAGGTGTTGCATGACGTGCTGCTGTGCGCCCCTGACGCCATGCCCCGCGTGCAGTGGGAGGGCTGCGAAATCCGCCGCTACCGTGACGACCTGTATGCGCTGACGCCCTTGCCGCCGCACGATCCGGCACAGGTGCTGGCGTGGGATGTGCGTCAGCCGCTGTCCATTCCCTCGCTGCAACGCACCCTGTCGCCGGAACTGCTGGGCAGTTGGCGGGAATATTTACAGGCCAGCCCGGAACCCGTCACGGTGCGTTTCCGCCAAGGCGGGGAAAAAGTCTGGCTACGCCAGCGCGGCGGCCATCACAGCCTGAAAAAACTGTTGCAGGAAGCGGGCGTCGCGCCGTGGGAACGGGAGCGCCTGCCGTTGGTGTACGTGGGGACGCGGCTGGCCATCATTGCTGGCCTTTTGCATCTGGAGCCGGACGAATACATGGAAAAGCAGCATGGACGTGATTAAGGGCGGCTTGTGTGCAAGCCTGTTGACGGAATTATTGTGTGAGTGACGAATACTGGATGCGCCACGCCCTGACCCTGGCGGAAAACGCCTGGAGGCAGGGGGAAGTGCCGGTCGGGGCGGTGGTGGTGCGTGCTGGGCAAATCCTTGGCGAAGGCTGGAACCAGCCGATCACCTTGCACGACCCTTCCGCCCACGCCGAAATGCAGGCGTTGCGGGTGGCGGGAGCCACCACCGACAACTACCGGCTGCCCGGAGCCACCCTCTATGTCACGCTGGAGCCTTGCCTGATGTGCGTTGGCACCATGCTGCATGCACGGGTGGAACGGGTGGTGTTTGGCGCGTATGACCCGAAAACCGGCGCGGCGGGCAGCGCTTTCGACCTGCTGCAAGACCCGCGCCACTACCACAAGGTAGCGGCGGTGCAAGGGGGGGTGTTGCAGGCGGAATGCGCCGCGCTGTTGCAGGCGTTTTTCCGCGAACGGCGCGCCGCTGCTTCAGCCGCCAAACAAGGCGTTCAACAGGCGCCGCCACCAAGGCAGGGAAGCACTGGACGTTGATGCCGTCGTGCTGGGCGTGGTTGAACCAGACGCTGTTGTGCCGCCGGACGGTGCCGCCGTGCTGCCGCCTGTGGTTGAGGGGCTAGGCGTAGGTGTTGGTTGCGGCGTTGGCATTACGGCAGGTTCCGCGACTGGTGGTGGAACCGGGGTGGCAGGCTCGGGCGTCGCTGGGGTGGCTTCGCGCGCGGCGGTGTCCACTGCTGCCGCTGGGAAGGCGGTCTGTGTGCCGTTGGACAATTTGATGAGCTGTTCCACGATAACCGCCAGCGGTGCGCTCTGTTTGCTGGACGCCAGTTTCGCCGCCGCCCGCCAAGCGCTGGGGACTGCACCGCCCTGTGGCCAGGAGCCGGTCGCCTGTGGGTCGTAGGATGTTTTCGCAGTGGAGCCTTTGGCGGGCGTCCACAAGAAATCAGGGTGTTTGTTGTTGTACCACTCGCCGCCGACAATGTTGTTGGAAGCGTCCAGCTCCAGGTCGTAGTAGTAGGTCACCTGCTGGATGGCGTCACGGCTGGGGCTGTCGGTCTCATTCTGGCTGGGGCTGGTTTCCACCACATAGGAAACGTCCATGCGGACGCCCACCACCGACTTCGACTGCGCACCACGGAATGAGCGGAACTTGTCATTGGTGAACGCCGCCATGCTGACGGTCGCCGCCGCCAACGAACTGGCGTAAGTCATGGTCTGCGGGTTGAAGTAGCGGTATTCGTAAGCGTGGGTCGGTTGGTTCCAGACCTCATAGTCGAAGGTGACGTCCATCACCATGCTGCGTTTGGAAACGCCGATCTGGTTGACGATGGCGAGGTGCCAGGTGCCAGGGTTGGTGTCGAAGCACTGGCTGGACTTGACGCGCCCAGTGGTGGGGTCAGTCGCCGGTTCTTTGTCATTGCAGCGGCCACCGATGAAACGGTAGCGGCTGGGCGCTTTCGCCCACAGCAATGACCCCAGCGCCTTGATGTCGGAGGGGTAAAACTTGATGGAAACATTGTCCGGTGTTTTCAGCGTCACGCTTTTGGTCGGGCGCGCCAGCATATAGGCGGCGGGTGACCAGCCGTGGCAGATGCCCATCCAGGTTTCCACCGAGCCGTATTTGTCGTAGTAGCCTTTGCCTTCCTGCCACATGGCCAGGGTCAGGGAAAAGTTGCTGTCGCCGACCAGCGCGTCATATTTTTCTGCGGGCGACAACTGGTTGATCTTGGTGGCGTTGCCGCTGGCCAGGATGGTGGCGGCGAGATGGCTGCGGATGTAATCGGAATTTTCCTTCCAGTCAGGGGAGCTTGGGAAAGAGGGGTCGGCGTAACGCGCGCCCAGGATGCCTTTGTAAATGCCCCAGTAGTCGTCCGACCATGGCGACTCCGCCAACGACGCCTTCATCAGGTTGGCGCTTTCCATCTGGTCTAGCCGGGTGTATTTCAGCGTGTCCACCAAGTCGGCGGGTTTGTCGTTGGAGGCAATCGCCGCCCGGGTGGAGACGCCGCCCGGCTCGCCCTCGCCAGGTTGCAGGATGTGCATACGCTGTTCGTCATGGGCGTCAATAAAGCTTTTGTCGTCAATAGCCTCCTGTGAAAACAGGGTGGCACCCTCGACCGGGTTCCCTTGTGCATCTTTTTTTGGCGGTTGGCGGTCCATGAAGGTCTTCGGGTCAGCGGTGAACGCCGCCAGATCAGCATCTATCTGTTGTTCTATGGTGTTTGACATATAACGTCTCCTTGTTCCCTGGTGGGGTTGCCCTAGATTGATGGATGGATAATTTGATTGGAGGGAAATATTGTTCTTGGGCGGGTCATGACCCGCCCCCGCAGTTTAGGTCAGAAATTACCAGTTGTCGAAAAAGGCCGCCTGCCCACTGTAATTGCCTGCCGCGTCCCTGAGGTTCCAGACAATGGCGTTGCGGATCAGGAAGCGTTCGCCCGCGCTGGAGATGCGCACCCCGGAATAATGGCCGATATAGCCCTGGCGGTTGACGGTTTGCAGCAAATGTTCGCGTTCCTCGCGCGCCAGCGGTTCGGCGGAATAACGTGAAGGCAGGCGGGTCAGGGCGTTCCAGTCGAGGGCGAACAGCGCCAATGCCTGCCGGTTGCCATAGGTAAAGACGGGGTCGGCGGCAGTATTGTGTGACAGTAGGGCGAATGGTGCTTCCCACAGCGCCTGGGCGGTGGCGGTGCCTTCCCATTCCATATCGGCCAGATTGCGCCCGACATAATGGCGGAAGCTGCTGTGCAGCAGGTGCAGATGGTTTTCCAGGAAATGGTTGGCGCTATCAGGTGCAGGCAGCAAATTCATACGCTCGCCAGATTGCCTTTGGTTTCCAGCCAGTGCTTGCGGTCGGCGGCGCGTTTCTTCGCCAGCAGCATGTCCATCACCGCATCGGCGGCGTTGCTGTCGTCGATGCTCAGTTGCACCAGGCGGCGGGTGTCGGGGGAAATGGTGGTTTCGCGCAATTGCAGCGGGTTCATTTCCCCTAGCCCCTTGAAGCGGGTGACAGTCGGCGCGCCGCGTTTCTTTTCGGCGACGATAATGTCAAGGCGCGCCTGTTTTTCCGCTTCGTCCAGCGCGTAATAGACTTCCTTGCCGATGTCGATGCGGTACAGCGGCGGCATGGCGACGAAGACGTGCCCCGCCGCCACCAGTGGGCGGAAATGCTTCACAAACAGGGCGCACAACAAGGTGGCGATGTGCGCGCCGTCCGAATCCGCATCGGCCAGAATGCAGACTTTGCCGTAGCGCAACTGGCTCAAGTCCACATTGCCCGGCTCCACGCCAATGGCGACGGAAATGTCGTGCACTTCCTGCGAGGCCAGCACCTGTTCCGGGTCGACTTCCCAGGTGTTCAGGATTTTGCCGCGCAACGGCATGATGGCTTGGAATTCGCGGTCGCGCGCCTGCTTGGCCGAGCCGCCTGCGGAGTCGCCTTCCACCAGGAACAGTTCGGTGCGGGCGGTGTCCTGTGAGGAACAATCCGCCAGTTTGCCGGGCAGGGCGGGGCCTGCGGTGACTTTCTTGCGCACCACCTTTTTGCTGGCGCGCATGCGGCGGCCTGCGTTGCTGATCGCCATTTGCGCCAATTGTTCGCCGATGGCGGTGTGCTGGTTGAGGTAGAGGCTGAAGGCGTCCTTGATGGAGCCGCTGACGAAGCTGGCGGCTTCGCGTGAGGACAAACGTTCCTTGGTCTGCCCGGCGAACTGCGGCTCCTGCATCTTGAAGGAAAGCACGAAGGCGATGTTTTCCCACACGTCATCCGGCGTCAGCTTGAGGCCACGCGGCAGCAGGTTACGGAATTCACAGTATTCGCGTAATGCATCGGTCACGCCGGTGCGCAGGCCGTTGACATGCGTGCCGCCTTGCACGGTGGGGATCAGGTTGACGTAGCTTTCCTGCACTGTTTCGCCGCCTTCCGGCAGCCATGCCAACGCCCAGTCGAGGGCTTCACGCGGGCCTTTGAGCGCGCCGGTGAAGGGTTCTTCCGGCAGGGTGATGTATTCGTTGATGGCGTCGCGCAGATAGTCGCGCAGGCCGTTTTCGTAATACCACTCGGTAATGTCCGCTTCTGCCGCCGAAGCGTCGGCAAAGCGGATGCGCAAGCCAGGGCACAGCACGGCTTTGGCGCGCAACGTGTGCTTGAGGCGGTTGACGGCGAATTTCACCGTGTCGAAGTATTTGGCATCCGGCCAGAAATGCACGGTGGTGCCGGTGTCGCGTTTGCTGGTTTTGCCGCTGGCCACCAATTCACTGGCCTTGTCGCCGCCCGCGAACGCCATGTTGTAAACTTGGCCGTCGCGCTTGATGCTGACTTCCAGCCTGCGCGACAGGGCATTGACGACGGAGACGCCGACGCCATGCAAGCCGCCGGAGAACTGGTAGTTCTGGTCGGAAAACTTGCCGCCTGCGTGCAGGGTGCACAGGATCACTTCCACGCCCGGCTTGCCTTGCTGGGGGTGGATGTCAACCGGCATGCCGCGCCCGTTGTCCGCCACCGACAGTGAGCCATCTGCATACAAGGTGACATCGATCTGGTTGGCGTGCCCGGCGAGCGCTTCGTCCACACTGTTGTCGATCACTTCCTGCGCCAGATGATTGGGACGGGTGGTGTCGGTGTACATGCCGGGACGTTTGCGCACCGGGTCGAGGCCGGTGAGGACTTCAATGGCGGAGGCGTCGTAGGTGTTGTTGCTCATTGTCTCTTCTGTGTTGCTGGCTGCGCTATTGGTGCCGTTGCGGTTCATGCAAGCCCAATTGCGGGAACGCTTCGGCTATGCCTGCCCGCAATCACCACACCTTCTTGTAGGGTTTGACCGTGACCTGCCGGTATACACCCGCCGCCCGGTAAGGGTCGGCGTCGGCCCAGGTTTGCGCCGTTTCCAGCGAATCGAATTCGGCAATGATAATGCTGCCGCTAAAACCGGCTTCCCCTGGGTCGGCCGCATCAATGGCAGGGTTGGGGCCTGCTGTAAACAGGCGGCCTGCGTCACGCAGCGCCTGTAGGCGCTCCAGGTGTGCAGGGCGGGCGGCAAGCCGTTGCTCCAGGCTGTTTTCAACATCTTCGCCGATAATGACATACAACATGGCAATAGTGTCCTTAATGTTTTGTAACGGTTTCAGGTGGTTTCAATGGCGTGTTTTTGCAGGTAAACCACTTGGGCAATGATGAAGGCAAACGTCAGCCCCAATACCCCGAACAGTTTGAAGTCAACCCATATTTCCTCACTGAAGGAATAGGCCACGATCAGGTTGATGATGCCGATGGATGCAAAAAACACCGCCCACATCGTGTTGGTCTGCCGCCAGATATTGGCCGGAACCTGAATGGCGCTGGACATCATGCGTTCCGTCAGGGTTTTGCGTGAACCTACGTACTGGCTGATCAGGAAGGCGAGGGCAAAGCCCCAGTTGATGATGCTGACTTTCCACTTGATGAAAATTGGGTCTTTCATGAACAGCGTCAAGGTGCCGAACACCAGTAAGATAGCCAGCGTGATCAGGTGCATGCGCTCAAAACGCCGATGCATGAGGAAATATAATGCATTCTGGACAAGGGTCGCCAAGATGATCACCAACGTCGCCAGCAGGATGGCGTCCCGGGGTTCGCTTTGGTTCAGCGCCATCAGGGGAAGCTGGTTGGCGGCGTCGATCCAGCTTGCGGGTAGGTCACCGAAAAATTTGTAGACCAGGAAGAACAGCAAGACCGGGAAAAAATCAAACAGGAACTTCATACGTATTGGTATAATCCGCTAAAGTTAAACATTCTAAACGATAATTGAACAATGAGTCAGTATTTTCAAATTCACCCTGAAAACCCTCAAGTACGTTTAATCCGCCAGGCCGTCACCATCATCCGTGATGGCGGGGTCGTGGTGTTTCCAACGGATTCCAGCTACGCCATTGGTTGCCACCTGGGGGATAAATCGGCAATGGAACGTATCCAGCGCATCCGCCGGGTCGACAACAAACATAACTTCACCTTGGTTTGCCGTGATTTGTCAGAAATATCATTGTATGCGCAAGTGGACAACATCAATTACCGCCTGCTCAAGTCGCTGACGCCAGGGCCGTATACGTTTATCTTCCCTGCAACACGGGAAGTGCCGCGCCGTTTGCAAAACCCCAAGCGCAAGACCATTGGAATCCGGCTCCCTGACCATATTGTCACCCAGGCGCTTTTGCAAGAACTGAACGAGCCGTTAATGTCGAGCACCTTGATCCTGCCGGGCGAAGACCTACCGATGATTGACCCTTACCAAATACGTTTGTCGCTGGAGCACCAGGTGGATTTGATTATCGACGGCGGTTTTTGTGGACATGAACCCACCACTGTGGTGGATTTGATGGAAGAGCGGCCTGTTATCTTGCGCCAGGGCAAGGGCAGCATTGATTGGCTGGTGGAGCACTAAGCATGAGTTTTGACATCGACACATTTATGTACGGTTTGGCTACCTGGGCAATTCCGGTTCTGTTCGCCATCACTTTGCATGAAGTTGCGCATGGTTGGGTCGCCAATAAATTGGGCGACAGCACGGCCAAGATGCTCGGACGCTTGTCGCTGAACCCGATCAGGCATGTCGACCCGATTGGGACTGTCGCTGTGCCGGCCCTGTTGCTGCTGATAGGCTCCCCATACCTGTTTGGATGGGCGAAACCGGTGCCAGTTAATTTCCGCAACCTGAAACGTTACCGGCGCGACATGATTTTGGTGGCCGCCGCCGGGCCTGGTGCCAACCTGGTGATGGCGGTGATCTGGATCATGCTGCTGGTGATGTTCGCCAACCTCATTCCCGATGGCAATGTGGCGCGCGGTTTTATGACGATGAGCCAGCATGGCGTTGAAATCAACTTGGTGCTGTTGGTGTTCAATCTGTTGCCGATACCGCCGCTGGATGGCGGCAGAGTGTTGTCCGGGCTGTTGCCGCTGTCATTGTCACGTTATTTTGACCAGATTGAGCCGTATGGCCTGTTTATTGTGCTGGGTTTGCTATATTTTGGGGTGTTGAATCAGATCGTCATGCCCCTGGTAAGTATGCTGGCTCAAATACTGGGGCATATTTTCCTGTAGAATCCAACTCGAACCAACACATAACTCAAGGTATCCCGCGTGAGTACTTCGCCTTCGCAAAATCAGCGCGTTGTTTCTGGAATGCGCCCGACAGGATTGTTGCATCTGGGACATTATCACGGTGTCCTGAAAAACTGGGTGGAAATGCAGCTCAATTATGAGTGCTTCTTTTTTGTGGCCGATTGGCACGCCCTCACCACGCATTATGAAACGCCGGGTGGCATCGCCCAGTATGTGGAGGACATGGCCATCGATTGGCTGGCGGCGGGCATCAGCCCCAGTTCCGCCACGATTTTCACCCAGTCGCATGTGCCGGAGCACGCCGAGTTGCATCTGCTGCTGTCCATGATCACGCCGCTGGGTTGGCTGGAGCGCGTGCCAACTTACAAGGACCAGCAGGAAAAGCTGAAGGAACGTGACCTGTCAACCTACGGTTTTCTGGGTTACCCGCTATTGCAGTCGGCTGACATCCTGATCTACAAGGCTGACCGGGTGCCAGTGGGTGAAGATCAGGTGGCGCATATTGAGCTGACCCGCGAAGTGGCGCGCCGTTTCAACCACATCTATGGGCGTGAGCCGGATTTCGAGCAAAAAGCGGAACAGGCCGCCAATAAAATGGGCAAGAAACAGGCCAAGCTGTACCGCGAACTGCGCCGCAAGTATCAGGAGCAGGGCGACGGGGAAGCACTGGCGATAGGCCGCGCCTTGCTGGAGTCCCAGCAGAACCTTTCCCTCGGCGACCGTGAGCGCTTGTTTGGCTACCTGGAGGGTTCCGGCAAGATCATCCTGCCAGAGCCGCAGGCCGCATTGACCAAAGACTCCAAAATGCCGGGGCTAGATGGGCAAAAGATGTCCAAATCCTACCACAACACCATTTCCCTGCGCGAAAAGCCGGAAGATGTGGAAAAGAAAATCCGCACCATGCCGACCGACACCAACCGTGTGCGCCGCACTGACCCCGGCGATCCGGGGCGTTGCCCGGTCTGGCAGTTCCATGAAATCTATTCCAGCGACGCCACCCGGCAGTGGGTGCAGGAAGGTTGCCGCAGCGCGGGCATCGGTTGTCTCGAATGCAAGCAGCCGGTGATTGACGCCGTGCAGGCGGAACTGGCTCCGATCCAGCGCCGTGCCGCCGAGTTTGAGGACAATCGGGGGCGGGTGCGTGAAATCCTGCGGGAAGGCGCCGAAGCTGCCCGTCAGGTGGCGCGCGAAACGCTGGATGATGTCATGGAAGCGATGCGCTTTACGCATCACCTCTAAATGACCGCCATCCAGAAGGAAATCCCGCTGGCGATTGTGCGGGGCGAGAAATTCGTCGCCATGCCGGAGGATTTGTATATCCCGCCGGATGCCCTGGAAGTTTTTCTGGAAGCGTTTGAAGGGCCGCTGGATTTGCTGCTGTACCTGATCCGGCGGCAGAATTTCGACATCTGCGACATCCCGATTGCGCACATCACGGAGCAATACGTGGCCTATGTCGAACTGATGAAGGACTTCAAACTGGATTTGGCGGCGGAATACCTGCTGATGGCGGCGATGCTGGCGGAGATCAAATCACGCCTGTTGTTGCCGCGCCATGTGGCGGCGGAAGAGGAAGAAGACCCGCGCGCCCGGCTAATGCGCCAGTTGCAGGAATATGAGCAGTGCAAACAGGCTGCTGCTGACCTTGATGAGCTGCCGCGCCTGGGGCGTGAGCATCAGGTGGTGCAAACTGCCGCCGATTTTCCCAGCCCGCCGCGCCCACAGCCGCAAGTTTCCCTGCCGGAATTGTTGCTGGCATTCCAGAATGTGCTGAAACGCGCCGAGATGTTCAGCCATCACGAAATTCAGCGTGAACAGTTGTCCATCCGTGAACGCATGACGCAAGTGCTGGCGGTGTTGCAGACTTGCCGGTTTGCGCCGTTTGAAAACCTGTTCCGGCGGGAGGAAGGGCGGCGCGGCGCGGTGGTCACGCTGATGGCGGTGCTGGAGCTGCTGAAGGCGCATCTGGTGGATGTGACGCAAGGGGATGCGCCCTATACGCCTTTGTACATTCATCTGGCGGGCGGAATGGCGGAGGCGTGACCATGGAATTGGCGACCATTCTGCAAGCGATTCTGCTGACCGCTGACAAACCTTTGTCGGTTGAACAGTTGGAAACTTATTTCCTGCCGGAAGAAAAGGTTGCCCGCATGGCCATCCGCGTGGCCTTGCAGGATTTGCAGGACGTTTGCGCAGGGCAGAGTTTTGAACTCAAGGAAACGGCCAGCGGCTTCCGCCTGCAAACCCGGGCGGAATTCCAGCCATGGGTGCAACGTCACCATGAAGAAAAGCCGCAAAAATATTCCCGCGCCTTCCTCGAAACGCTGGCGTTGATTGCCTGGCGGCAACCGATTACCCGGGCGGAAATCGAGGAAATCCGCGGCGTTGCGGTTAACGCCAACATTATCAAAACCCTGCTGGAGCGGGATTGGGTGCGTGTGATCGGCCACAAGGAACTGCCCGGCAGGCCGGAAATGCTCGGCACCACCCGCCATTTCCTGGATCACTTCAACCTCAGGTCACTGGATGACCTGCCGAGCCTGGCGGCGGTGAAGGCGCTGGATATGGACAAGCTGCAACTGGAATTGCTGGGTTAAGATGGCCATGAGTTAACATTCTGTTTGTATTGTGTTTGTATTGTGTTAAAGCTCATCAGGGGTGTATAATCGCCGCCTTTTTAGCAACCCTTGAAATCTGGAGCTTTGGCGAATGTCTCTGAGTGCAGAAGAAAAGGCGGGTGTTGTAGCGCAATACCGCCAATCAGATACAGATACCGGGTCCCCGGAAGTGCAGGTTGCGCTGCTGACAGCGCGAATCAAGCATCTGACGGACCATTTTGCAACCCACAAACATGACCACCATTCCCGTCGTGGCATGCTGGCCATGGTAAACCAGCGCCGCAAACTGCTGGATTACCTCAAGCGCAAGGATCTGGGCCGTTACCAAGCCCTGATCAGCAGCCTCGGCCTGCGTCGCTAACCCGATGCAAGCCAGACAAGACACCGCCTTTGTGCGGTGTTTTGTTATCCGCCTCTTTAACTCTTAATGATATAGCTGTCACGCAGGAAGGTTGTTGAAAAGGGTTTTGCCTTCGCCTGCCGCCGAAAGCCTTTCTCAACAGCCTGCCCGTGACATTCCCACCATGAATAATCCTTACAAGGACATTGAACGTAATGGCTAAAATTAGCAAAACTTTCCAATACGGCTCCAACACCGTCACACTTGAACACGGCGAAATCGCCAAGCAGGCGACCGCCGCCGTCATGGTCAATATGGATGACACCTGTGTGCTGGTGTCGGTCGTGGGGCAGCGCACTGTCGAAGTCGCCCGTGATTTCTTTCCGCTGACGGTTGATTATCAGGAAAAATTCTACGCCGCCGGACGCATTCCGGGCGGTTTCTTCAAGCGTGAAGCCCGCGCCACCGAAGAGGAAACCCTGATTGCGCGCCTGATCGACCGCCCGCTGCGCCCGCTGTTCCCGGATGGCTTCACCAACGAAGTGCAGATCATCGCCCTGGTGGTGTCCATGAACCCTGCTGTTCCGGCGGACATCCCGGCCATGATCGGCGCATCCGCTGCGCTGGCGCTGTCCGGCATGCCGTTCCAGGGGCCGATTGGCGCTGCGCGTGTCGGCTACCGTGAAGGCCAGTACCTGCTGAACCCTTCTGCGGAAGATCTGAAAACCTCCAGCCTTGACTTGGTGATCGCGGGCACGGAAAGCGCCGTGCTGATGGTTGAATCAGAAGCCCGTGAGCTGAGTGAAGAGGTGATGCTGGGCGCGGTCATGTTCGGCCACGAACAGATGCAAGTCGCCATCAAGGCGATCAATGAAATGGCAGCGGAAGCGGGGACTGTTGCATGGGATTGGCAAGCACCGACCCCCGACGCAGCCTTGCAGGCGGCGGTGGCGGGTGCCTGTGAGGGCGATCTGCGCGAAGCGTTCCAGATTACCGAAAAGCAGAAGCGTTACGCCCGCATCGATGAAATCCTCAATGCCGCGCTGGAAAAATTGGCGGCGAAGGATGGCGAGGAAGGCGGCTTCAACCCTGAGCAGATCAAGGGCGAGTTCAAGAACGTCGAAAAGAAAGTGGTGCGTGGCAATATCCTCGACGGCAAGCCACGTATTGACGGGCGCGACCTGCAAACCGTGCGCCCGATCAGCGTGCGTCTGGGCGTGCTGCCGCGCGCCCATGGCTCCGCCCTGTTTACCCGTGGTGAAACCCAGGCGCTGGTTGTCACCACGCTGGGCACCGAACGCGATGCGCAGATCATTGACGCCATCACCGGCGAATACAAAGACCCATTCCTGTTCAACTACAACTTCCCGCCTTATTCCGTTGGCGAAGTGGGCCGTTTTGGCGCACCCAAACGCCGTGAAATCGGCCATGGCCGTTTGGCCAAACGCGGCGTGAAATCCATGTTGCCCAACATCGATGATTTCCCGTATGTCATCCGTTGCGTGTCCGAAATCACCGAGTCCAACGGCTCCAGCTCCATGGCGAGCGTGTGCGGCAGTTCATTGGCGATGATGGACGCTGGCGTCCCGTTGAAAGCGCCGGTGGCTGGCATCGCCATGGGCCTGATCAAAGAGGAAGGGCGTTTTGCTGTCCTGAGCGACATTCTGGGTGATGAAGACCACCTCGGCGATATGGATTTCAAAGTGGCGGGTTCCGCCAATGGCGTCACTGCGCTGCAAATGGACATCAAGATCACCGGCATCACCAAGGAAATCATGCAGCAGGCGTTGGTCCAGGCGCAAGCTGGCCGTCTGTATATCCTCGGCGAAATGGCCAAGGGCATCGAAGCGCCACGCGATGAGATTTCCCAGTATGCGCCGCGTTACGTCACCATGAAGATCAACCCGGAAAAAATCCGCGAAGTCATCGGCAAGGGCGGCGAAACCATCCGTGGCATTACTGAGAAAACAGGGTGCAGCATCGACATCAATGACGAAGGTTTCATCAAGATCGCAGCGGTTGACGCGAAAGCGGCTTATGAAGCGCGCAGCATGATCGAAGCCATCACTGCCGAGGTGGAACTGAACAAGGTTTATACCGGCAAGGTTGCCCGTATTATGGATTTCGGCGCATTCGTCACTATCCTGCCGGGCAAGGATGGTCTGCTGCACATTTCCCAGATCAGCAACGAACGTGTTGAAAATGTCACCGATCACCTGAATGTGGGCGACACGGTGCGCGTCAAGGTTATCGAGATTGACCGTCAGGGCCGTCTGCGCCTGAGCGCGAAGGCGATCCAGGAAGGGGAATAATCGGGGCGGAGGTTTTACCTCCCCCAATCCCTATCCCTTTCACGCTGGCGCGACGCTTTGACAGGCGTCGCGCCAGCGCTTTATCCGGCAGACGCCGAACTTTTCCCCTTCAGTGCAACGTCACTGCTCCAAGGGTTTCAACAAATCCATCAGGTCGTTGGAACTGAAGCGCACGCCTTCCGCTGTTTCACTGTCCGAATACAGGCTATCCGCCAACGCCTGCTTTTTTTCCTGAAGCTTGAGAATCTTTTCTTCCACCGTGTCTTCGGTGATCAGTTTGTAGACGAAGACGGGTTTGTCCTGGCCGATACGGTGGGCGCGGTCGGTGGCCTGCTGCTCCACTGCCGGGTTCCACCACGGGTCGTAATGGATCACGGTGTCGGCCGCCGTCAGGTTCAGGCCGGTGCCGCCCGCTTTCAGGCTGATCAGGAATACCTGGGCGTCGCCTTCCTGAAAGGCGGCAATGGCTTCATCGCGGTTTTTGGTCTGGCCGGTCAGCTTGCTGTAGGTGATGGCGGATTTGTTCAGTTCCTCCTCAATCAGCGCCAGCATGGAGGTGAACTGCGAAAACAACAGCACTTTGCGGCCTTCTTCCAGCATTTCCGGCAGCATGGTCATCAGCAGCTCCAGTTTGGCTGACTGTTTGACTTTCTGCGCTTTTTCCAGCTTGACCAGACGCGGGTCGCAGCAGACTTGGCGCAGCTTGAGCAGGGCGTCGAGGATGGCGATCTGGCTGCGGGCGAAACCTTTACGGCTGATTTCTTCCTGCACTTTCTTGTCCATCGCTAGGCGCACGGTTTCGTACAGGTCGCGCTGTTTGCCTTCCAGCGTAGCGCTGCGGATGATTTCGCTCTTGGGCGGCAATTCATGGGCAACCAGCTCCTTGGTGCGGCGCAGCATGAATGGCTGCACGCGCTTGCGCAGTTGCCACTGGCGTTCGCCGTCGCCCTGTTTTTCGATCGGTGTGCGGAACAGGCGGGTGAATTTGTCGTGCTGCCCCAGGAAACCGGGCATCAGGAAGTGGAACATTGACCACAGTTCGCCCAAGTGGTTTTCCAGCGGCGTGCCGGTCAGGCACAAACGGTTGCGCGCCTTGAGGGTGTAAATGATCTGGGTGGTGCGGGCGGCGGCGTTCTTGATCGCCTGCGCCTCATCCAGAATCAGGTAGTGGAAGGTGTGGCACAAGTATTGCTCCTCGTCACGCACCATCAGCGGATACGTGGTGAGGATCAGGTCGTAGTCGCCGAAGCTGTCAAAATATTGGTGCCGCTCAACCCCATGGATAACCTGTACGCGCAGGTCGGGGGTGAAGCGCGCCGCTTCCCGCCGCCAGTTGCCCATCAGGCTGGTGGGGGCGATGACCAGGGCAGGTTCCTGCATCCGCCCGGATTGTTTTTCCAGCAACAAGTGGGCGAGGGTTTGCAGGGTTTTGCCCAGCCCCATGTCATCGGCCAGGATGCCGTTGAACTGGTATTCGCGCAGGAATTGCAGCCAGTTCAGCCCTTCGTGTTGGTAGGGGCGCAGCTCGGCGTTCAGGCCCTGCGGCAGCGTCACCACCTGGATACCGTTGAAATCATGCAGTTTCTGGGTAAGGGCGAGCAATTCTTCCGCGCCTTTCCACTTCATGCCGGGGGCATTGAGCAGTTCGGCGAGTGCCGCGCCCTGATATTTGCTCAATTCCAGGTTACCGTCAGCATTCAGTGGCTGCTGGTCATACAGCTCCACCAAGGTGTCGAGGATGCCGCTAAGGCGCGTTGATTCCAGTTTGGCCCAACGGTTGCCGGACAGGGGCACGAACATGAAAGGCTGGCGTTGCAGCAGTTCCCGCAGCGCTTGCGGGCTTTCCATTTGTTGGAGCATGTCCACCAGGATCGGCAACAGGTTGATGCGCTGGCCTTCGATCTCGAAACCAAGGCTGATTTCAAACCAGTCGCTGCCGCTTTCGCTTTCCTCCCAGACAGCGTCGAGGTCGCCCACCACGTCAAATTGCAGGTCGAAATTGTCATCCAGGGTGACATTCCAACCCTCTTGCCGCAGCGCCTGGACGCCGTGGTCGAGAAAGTCATGCCAGCACAACGCCGTCAGGCTGGGGGTGTCGGGATGCATTAACAGCTCCAGCCGGTTGAGATTGGCGAAACGGTTGGCGGCAGGTTCAAAACCGTAGTCGGACAACAGGTCGAGCGCCTGTTGTTCAGCGGCGGTATCGCGGTGGATGCGGTAGCGCGTGCCCTGGTTTTTTCGCAGCGAGACGGATTTGTTCGGCTCGGGTTGCAGCAGATGCCCGCCGTAATTGAAGCGCAGGCTGGCGACCGGGGGGGTATGGTTGGTTTCCGGCAAGCTGGCGCTGCGCAGGTACAGGTCGGGGACCAGTTCTGCGTGCAGGTCTTCGGTCTGTTGCAGGATGTTCGGGGCGGGCGGTGGAATGTCCGCATCCGGCAAGACTTCCAACAGGCGTTCGCTGACAGACTCCGCCTGTTCGGCGGGGATCGGCGGCGCGCCCAGGAATTTTTCCACCTGTGCAGGCGTGAGGTCAGGGTGTTCCAGCAAACCGCAGGCGAGATTGAGGTTGTCGATGTACCAAAGTTTGCCATTCAGCCAGAAATGCTTGTCAACCGGGGTGTCCGGCTCCAGGGCAACTGTGTATTCGCCTTTTTCATTCTGCCGCCATTGGAACTGGAAACTGATCGGTTTGCCGGGGTGTAAGGGGTCGTTGTCTCGTCGCCAGGTTTCGATGCTGGCCCAGAAAGCGCGCCCGGTTTGCAGGACGGCACGCAAAGCCTGTTCACCTGCGCCGCCAGTCAGGGTTCCCTTGTTCCAATGGTGCAGGAAGCGCATGCCGGGCAGGGCCAACAACTGGGCAATCATCAGATCCTGCGGTTCGTAGTAGTAGTTGCGGGTACGGTAGGGCGTCAGCAGGGTTTCCAGTTGCACTTGTGCAGGTTTGCCGTAACCGCCTTTTTTCAACACCGTCGCCCGGTAGAGGCTCAGGGTCGGCAGTTCAGGATGGTGTGGGTCAGAACTCAGGAAGTAGAGCAGATGGGAATGCGCTTCTTCCATCCCCTCCGGCTCGGCAAATGGGGATTGCGGCTTTTCAGCCACGCCCAATGATTGCAGCCATAATTCAACGGGCGAGCGGGCGACCGCTTTGGCGGTGGCGGTCGGCATGGTGGCGGCCAGAAACGCGGGCACGGTTTTGCGTTGCGGCTCCCGCGCCTTTTGTTTGCGCGCATGTTCAAGGTATTCAAACAGGGCGGCGACTGCGTGTTTGCAGGCCATGGTGACAGAACAGGTGCATACGCCAGTGATCCAGTGGGGAGACCGCTCATTGTAGTTGACAATGGTTGCATAAGGGTTCTGGCTGCCACCCTGTACCTTGGCGCTGATCGAAACATTGCCGTTACTGCTTTTTTCAGCCCTGAAACTGTCGACTTTTCCGGCTTCAAAATACTCAATGCCATACTGGATGGTGGCGGTATCGAAGACATTGAACAGGACATTCTGAGGGAGGTTATTATCAGCAAGCAGGTCGATGTATTTTGTTTTAAGGTGCATTTCGTTCGGTTGTTTACCAGACTGGATTTTATTCGGGGAACATTTTGCAACGATAAGGCGGGTTTGTCACGGCAAGATATGGCCGTCAAATTGGGGCCTGACCCTTTGGGTGGAAATTAGGGTGGTTAGTTAGGCTGGGGCGTTTGCCATAGGGGTGCTGGCACCACGGCAGACGGGGCATGCTTGGTCTGGCTGTAATTGCATTTCCCGCCAACGCATGGTTTTGGCATCCAGCAGCAACAGCCGCCCACTTAGGGTGGGGAGGTCCAGCAGTGCTTTGAGGGCTTCAGCCGCCTGGATGCTGCCGATAATGCCCGCCACTGGTGCCAGGACGCCGGTGGTGCTGCAAGTGTCTTCTGTTTCGCCTTCCTCATCGTACAGGCAGCGGTAACAGGCGGTTTCCGGCTGGCGGAAATCGAACGTGGTGGCTTGCCCCTCCATGCGGATGACTGCCCCGGAAACCAATGGTTTGCCAAGGTTTTTACAGACACGGTTCAGTGTGAAGCGGGTTGGGAAATTATCGCTGCAATCAACGATGACATCGTGCGAAGAGGCAACCGCAAGCAGTTGGTCATACGATAATTGTTCATTGATGGTGTGGACTTGCACCGCCGGGTTCAGGCTTCTTGCTGCCTGCGCCGCCGATGCTGTTTTGAGTTGGCCAATGTTGGCGGTGCTGTGGATGATCTGGCGTTGCAGGTTGGTCAAATCCACCGTATCGAAGTCAACCAGGGTCAAATGGCCAACGCCCGCCGCCGCCAAGTAGAACGTTACCGGCGCCCCCAGGCCGCCTACGCCGATAACCAGTGCTTTGGACGCCAGCAAGCGTTCCTGACCGGCAATGTCAATCTCGGGCAATAAAATCTGGCGGCTGTAACGGAGCAGGAGTTCATCATTCATGCGCCTAGTCTAGGCGAGTTTGGTCGGCTTCGGAAATTTTTTGCAATTCATCGGAAAAGCCCCAATTGTTCATCCCTGGTTAGGCCGTTTGTGCGTATAACCTGCCTCAATAATTGCTGATAACCATTGAAAAACTACAGTCATAGAGTTTTATCGTAGAGCGGGGCCGCCATGACAAAAACAACAGTAAAGCGTTGGATTTTTTCGCTATTCCCTTCCCCAACATTGTTGTTGGGTGTCGCTTGTTCCCTGTTGTCCACGCACACAGTGGCCGCCAGTAACGACATTGCCCAAGCAATACCTGTCAGTATGAATGAAGCGCCACCGCCTTGGTCTGGGCCTGGTGCGGGCGCGGCGGTGCCAACAGGGCTGCCGCCAATTGCAAGTGTGGCTGCTCCGGCTTCCGGAGGTGTGGAAAACTGGTACCGCAACCGCCGCCGTTCGATGGAAAAGCCAACCGATGAACTGGGTAGCTTGCAAGCCGCCGCCCAGGCAGGAGACGCCAACGCCCAATACCGGCTGGCGATGCTGTTGCGCAGTAGCGATAATCCTCAGGCCAATATCGCACAGTCCATCAAGTGGCAGCAAAGCGCCGCTGAGGCTGGCAATGCTGAAGCGCAATATGGGTTGGGACTGTTATACGCCAATGGCCAGTATGTTGCTTCCGACAGCAACAAGGCGCGTGAATGGTTCCAAAAAGCTGCTGATCAGGGCTATGTGGCGGCGCGTTTGGCCATGTTGTCGCTGAATAATGGCGCGCCAGCTTTGGCGGTCGCAACTTCCGGACGCTTGCGTAATGCCGCAGCAGAGGAGCAACTGGCGAGTGCTCCAGCGCCTACGCCTGTGCTACCAGCGCCGCCGGAAAGCGCCCCCGTGCCTATGCCTATGCCACCAGCGCCGCCAGAGAATGTTCCCCCACCTGCAAGAAGCCCAGATACGGAACAGCTCGCCGCATTACAGTTGGAAGCAGAACCGGAGCCTGCCACGCCAGCCGGACTCCCGAGCCTAACGCCGAAATTTGCGCCAACTGTTGATCCGGCCAGCCGTCCGGAACCCGTGGCGATGACTGCTTCCCTGCAAACGCCAAATAATGCCGGGGCTTCCAGCAATATGGACATGACCGGCATTGAACCCGCCGTGTTGCGCCAGTCGGCGGAGGCTGGTGACAAACAGGCGCAACTGATGCTGGGGACGATGTACGAAGACGGCGTCAACGGCCTGCCATCCGACTTGCGCGAGGCGGCTTACTGGTATGAACAGGCGGCCCGGCAGGATTATCCGAAAGCCCAGTACAACCTAGGCCTGCTGTATGAAGATGGCCGTGGCGTGACGCAAAATTTCAAGCAAGCTGCTTATTGGTATGACAAGGCGGCCAAGGCTGGTTTCAGTGAGGCACAAAATAACCTTGGGGTATTGTTTGTGCTAGGGAACGGGGTGAAAAAAGACCCCAAGCGCGCTGCCAAGCTGTTCACAGACTCAGCCAGCCAAGGCAACGCGGATGCGCAACGTAATCTGGATATGCTGCGCAACAACTGATTTCCGCTGTTTCTGCACGATTGATACTGCGTTGATGTGCATAAAGTCGCCGATATTGCGGCTTTGTGGCAATGGCTTCCTGACGATCCCTTGTTTTTTATTGTTCGATTTTTTCGAGTTTTTAATCTAAAAAATTCGACTTTTTCTTATCATTGTGGCGTCGTATAGTGATTGTCAATGATTCATGAGATGAATTTCAGGAGACAGACATGAAACTATCCACACAAGGCCAACATGCCATCATGGGGATGCTGGCGTTGGCTGTCCACGAAGATGAAGGTGCCGTGCGCCTGGGCGATCTGGCTGAAAAGCAGGGGATTTCACTGTCCTATCTGGAGCAGGTTTTCGCTAGGCTGCGTAATGAAGGGCTGGTGGAGGGCATTCGCGGGCCGGGCGGTGGTTACCGTTTGAGCCGCCATGCTGACGCAATCACGCTGGCGGATATTGTGCTGGCGGTGGAAGATGAACCGGCGATTGAGCAGCGCCGCCAACCTGCCGACACACCGGAGCAGGATTTGGTGCAAGCGATGTGGTCTGACCTCAGCAAGCAGTTTTACCGCTTCATGGAGGACATTACCCTGGAAAGCCTGCTGGAAGGGCATGAGCTGCCGCGCAAGACCTTCAAAATGGGGGAAACCGCCAGCATGATCGCCAGAATGTTCCCCGCACGGGAACCAAAACCTGCGTTTGCTGTTCAAATGGCGATGTAGGCTAAACACTTGAAGTTGCTCTCAATGCCGCCCACGACTCCTCCGGGCGGCATCCCTCGGCGGGATTGCCTTGAGCCAGCAATCCCGCTTTTTTATCCTTTTCCGCCACCCATGCATAAGGGCGAATCCGCTACCTTGCCTGCCTTCTGGAAATATTCTTCCGGCGTCAACGTGTGCAGCGCCAGGGCATGAATCCTGTTGCTGAGTTCTTCCGCCAGAATGCCATTGATCTGCCGGTGGCGCGCAATCAGCATCTTTCCATTGAACTGCTCACTGACAATGGTCACCTTGAAATGCGATTCGGAGCCGGGCGGCACATTGTGCATGTGGCTTTCGTTGACGACTTCGAGGAAATCCGGTTGCATGGCTTGCTGAATTTTCTGTTCAATCTGCGTTTGCATATTCATTGGGTACGGCTCTGGACGGGCTGGTGATTAACGATGATTAACTTGAAACGACCGGAACAGGACGCGTATATTTCGCCCTACATCCACGTAAAACTACCCGAGAACATGAACCAAAAACAAAACTTTGACAAGTTGTCCCAATATTTGCAGAGCAAAATTATCGGGCAGAAATCGCTGGTTAACCGTTTGATGATTGCTTTGCTGGCGGATGGGCATTTGCTGGTGGAGGGTGCGCCAGGCTTGGCCAAAACCCGCGCCATCCAGGTGTTGGGGCAGGGCATTGAGGGGGATTTTCATCGGGTGCAGTTCACCCCGGATCTATTGCCAGCGGATATTACCGGCACGGAAGTCTTCCACCCCAACGACGGCGCTTTTCATTTCCAGCAGGGGCCGCTGTTCCACAACCTGATTCTGGCGGATGAAATCAACCGTGCGCCTGCCAAGGTGCAGTCCGCCTTGTTGGAGGCGATGGCCGAACGCCAGATCACGGTGGCGGGCAGGACTTGGCGTCTGCCAGAGCCATTCTTGGTCATGGCGACCCAGAACCCGATTGAGCAGGAAGGCACCTACCATTTGCCGGAAGCCCAGCTTGACCGTTTCCTCATGCATGTGGTGGTCGATTACCCGACTCCAGCGGAAGAAAAGGTCATCCTGCACTTGGGGCGCAAGGAAGCCATGCAGCAGGTGCGGCGCGAGCAGGAAACCGTGGCGCCGCTGGTCAGCCGTGAAGATGTCCGTTTGGCGCGCCAGGATGTGCTCAACGTCTACATGACGGAGAAAGTGGAGACCTATCTGCTGCAACTGGTGTTGGCAACCCGCAATCCGGAGCGCTATGGCCGGTCACTGACTGGCAGCATTGCTTACGGCGGCAGTCCGCGCGCCACACTGGCGCTTGACCGCTGTTCCCGCGCCTACGCTTGGCTGGCCGGACGGGATTTCGTCAGCCCCGAAGATGTGCAGGCTGTCGCCCACGATGTCTTGCGCCATCGCCTATTGTTGACCTTTGAGGCGGAAGCTGATGGCATGACTGCCAACCATATCATTGATGAATTGTTGGCGTTAGTGGCGGTTCCCTGATGGGCGGGCCGTTTTCCGGACGCCAAATCCAGGACAAGCATGACCGGGGCAGGGAAGGGGAAGGCATTGTCTTCAGTTCCCTGCAATCCCTGCTGCGTTTGCAAGGACAGGTCAGCACCCTGTATTTGGCGAAGAAACATATCCGCGCCCGTCATATCGGCGCGCACCGCTCGGTCTACAAGGGGCGGGGGATGGATTTCGCCGAATCACGCATATACCAGCCCGGCGACGACATCCGCACCATCGACTGGCGGGTGACGGCGCGCAGCGGGCGCGTCCACACCAAGGTGTTTGAGGAGGAGCGCGAAAAGCCGGTGCTGCTGTGGCTGGATTTACGCCCGTCAATGTTCTTCGCCACCCGTGGCCGCTTCAAATCGGTGGTGGCGGCAGAAATCGCCGCTTTGCTGCTGTGGAAAACCCTCAAGGACGGCGACCGGATCGGCGGTATCCTGCAAAATGGCGAGCATGTGGAGCTGAAACCTTCCCGCAGCCGTTCCGCCGCCTTGCATTTCCTGCGCCAGTTGAGCGATATGACCCGCGCCCAGCCACTGGGCAAAAACGGCGTGGCCCGTAAAAATGAGGATTTGCAGGCCAGTTGGACCCGCTTGCGCCGGGTCGCCCAACCGGGTAGCCAAGTGTTCGTGGTGAGCGATTTCCGTCAGGTCACGCCCGCCGCCCTGCGCCAGTTGGCGATGATTGCGCGTCACTCCCAACTGGCGTTGTTCTCCATCCATGACCCGTTTGAGGAAAAACTGCCACAGCAGGGCAATCTGCGCCTGACGGACGGCAAACGCAACCTGTTGCTCAATCTGGGGCAAAAACTCTGGCGGGACCGCTATACGCAACGGGTGACGCAGGCGGCCAAAGCCTTGCAGGACTTCACCCGCAGCCACCGTATCCCACTGGTGCAGATTTCCACCGCCGACAATGACAACGAGCGCTTGCTGAAACTGTCGCGGGGGTTGCGATGAACCCGGAAGACTTGCCGCTGCGCGACATCCATTTGCCCATGCCGGTCGATTGGTGGCCGCCTGCGCCGGGTTGGTGGCTGCTGGCTGTGCTGATGCTGGCTGTGGTCGGTTTTCTGGTTTGGCGCTGGCGGCGGCAACAGCATGCTGAACTGGCGTTGGATCTGGCCTTGCATGAACTGGAGCGTTTGCAGGGTCAGTATGGCGCGAACAGCAAGGATTTGTTGCGGGAGTTGTCCGTGCTGTTGCGCCGCGCCGCCATCAGCCAATACGGGCGGGAACAGGTTTCCGGCCTCACCGGCGCAGCCTGGGTGCGTTTTCTGGATGAAAAGGCAGGCCGGACGCTGTTTGGCGACAAGCTTGCGCACTTGCTGACGGAGTTGCCGTATCGCCCGGAGACCCAGGCGGAAACCGCCGCGTTGCTACAGGCGGTGCGTCTGTGGCTCAAATTGCAGCGGGGAACCAGCCATGTATGAGTTCCTTTGGTGGTGGGCGTTCCTGTTGCTGCCAGCGCCGCTGCTGGCACGTTGGTGGTTGCGTCCGGCTGGGCAGATGGCTTCAGGCGTCGCGTTGAAAGTGCCGTTTCTGGAGGATTTCCAGCAAGGCGGCAAGCTGTTGGGGCGCTCCTGGCAAGGTTTGTTGGCGTTGCTGCTGGGTATCGTGGCGTGGATGCTGTTGGTGGCGGCGGCGGCGCGTCCGGTCTGGATCGGCGATACCGTGGCGGTGCCGGTTTCCGGGCGTGACCTGATGTTGGCGGTTGACTTGTCCGGCAGTATGCAGGAGCAGGATTTCATCCTTAACGGCCAAGTGGTTGACCGGCTGGTGGCAGTCAAGGCGGTGGCGGGGGATTTCATCCGCAAACGTTCCGGCGACCGCATCGGGCTGGTGCTGTTTGGCGATCAGGCGTACTTGCAGGCTCCGTTGACCTTTGACCGCCAGACCGTGCTGCAATTGCTGAATGAATCGGCAATCGGGCTGGCAGGGGAGCGCACCGCCATTGGTGATGCCATTGGCCTTGCCCTCAAGCGTTTGCAGGGCAGCCCGGAAAAGAACCGGGTGTTGATTTTGATGACGGACGGGGCCAACACCGCTGGCAGTGTCAGCCCGCTGGAAGCTGCGGATATGGCGGCGGCGGCTGGCCTGAAAATCTATACTGTGGGTATTGGTTCGGAAAGCGACCAGATGCGCAGCATGTTTGGTTTTCAATTGATGAACCCGAGCGCCGATCTGGATGAACGCACCCTCAAGTCCATTGCGGACAAAACGAAAGGCGAATATTTCCGCGCCCGTGACACCGAGGAGTTCCAGAAGATTTACGCCGAGCTTGACCGGCTGGAACCTGTCGAAAAAGAGGCGGAACATTGGCGTCCGCAACAGGAGCTGTTCCGCTGGCCATTGCTGGCGGCTTTTGTGTTGACCTTGCTGACCGCTGTAGTGCGGCTTGAACAGGAGTAAGAAGTGGGCGACCTGCATTTCCTGCATCCTGGATGGTTATGGCTGCTGCTGGCGATCCCGGCGGTGTGGGGCATGCGTTGGCTAAGTTCCCGGCGGCGGGGGGATTGGGAGCGCATTGTCGACAAGCACCTGATGCCGTTCGTGCTCAGTGGCAAGGCGGACAAACTGGGGTGGCTGCCGCTGGCGGTGCTGTCCCTGGCTTTGCTGGCGGCGGTGCTGGCGATGGCGGGGCCTGCTTGGGAAAAGCGTGAAGTGCCGGTGTTCCGCAGCCAGCAGGCGCTGGTGGCGGCGATGGATCTTTCCGCCTCCATGTACGCCGAAGATGAAAAACCAAACCGCCTGACCCTGGCGCGTTTCAAGCTGCTGGATATCCTCAACGCCCGTCAGGATGCGCAAAACGCCCTGGTGGTGTTTGCTGGCGATGCTTTCGGCGTGACGCCGCTGACCGATGACGCCGACACCATTGCGGAACAGGTGAAAAACCTGACACCTGAAATCATGCCAGCCCCTGGCAGCCTGCTGGCTCCGGCGATCCAGCGGTCGGAGGAGCTGTTGCAGCAGGCAGGCGTGAAAAAAGGCGACATTTTGTTGATCACTGATGGCGCTTCCGACCCGGATGCGGCGGTGTCAGCGGCGGATGAGGCACGGGGAAGCGGTTACAGCGTGTCAGTGTTGGCGGTCGGCACGGCGGATGGTGCGCCAATTCCCCGCCCCAATGGCGGCTTTTTGCTCGACAGTTTTGGCAAAACGGTGACCGCCAAGGTCAATCTGGATGACCTGCAAAAAATCGCCAACGCGGGTGGTGGGGTGTTTGCGCACGCCGCACTGGGGGATGCCGACCTTGCCGCCCTGAATGCGCATTGGCAGGCTGCGGCGACGGGCAAGTTGAGCGACGCCCAAGGGCGGCAAACGGATGCCTGGGTCAATGAAGGCTACTGGTTGGTGTTGTTGCTGTTGCCGCTGGCGGCGCTGGCTTTCCGGCGGGGATGGCTGGGGATAGCGCTGGCGTGCGTGCTGCTGCCGCAACCCGACACCTCGTATGCGTTCGGCTGGGATGACCTGTGGCTGACGCCTGACCAGCAGGCACAACAGGCGCTGGATAACGGCCAGCCTGCCCGTGCGGCGCAACTGTTCCAGGAACCAGCCTGGAAAGGTGCCGCCGCCTACAAAAGCGGGGACTATGCGGCGGCGGCAAAGGAATACGCCAGCCAGCAAAGCCTCAACGGCCAGTACAATTACGGCAATGCGCAGGCCAGACAGGGCAAACTGGAGGAGGCCGTCGCCGCTTACAAGCGTGTGCTGGAAGCCGACCCGAATAATGAAGATGCCCGCCACAACCTGGAAGTGGTTGAAAACGCATTGAAGAAGCAACAACAAGGCCAGCAAAACCAGTCGTCCAAGCAGCAGCAGGACAACCAGCAGAACCAGTCCGGCCAACAGCAGCAGCCCCAGTCAGGCGACAACCAACAGCAGCAGCAAGGCCAGCAGGGAAAAGATCCGCAGCAGCAGGGCAACCCGCAAGGGCAACAGCAAAAAAACCAACAAACAGGCCAGGAGCAACAGCAGGACAGTCCACAATCCGGCCAGCAGCAGGACAAGGACAAGCAGGAACAACAGGCGCAACAGCAAGCGGAGCAACAAAAGCAGCAAGGCCAGCAAAACGCTCAGGACAAACAGTCCCGGAACCAGCAGGAAGACGGCGAAGATCCGCAACAGCGCGAACAGCAGCAGGCGACCGAGCAATGGTTGCGGCGCATCCCGGATGACCCGTCCGGTTTGTGGCGGCGCAAATTCCAGTACCAGTATCAGCAGCGGGGCGGACAGGCAAGAGGTGACGAATGGTAAGGTTGCTCTTGATTGCAATGTTGTGGTTGACGCCACTGTGGGCGCAGGCCGCCACGGTTGTTGCGCAGCTTGACCGCAACCCGGTGGCGCTGGGCGACCCGGTGGTGCTGACGTTTACGGCGGACGGCATTGTCTCGGGAGAACCTGATTTCACCCCCCTGCACCAGGATTTTGAGCTGAAAGGCCAATCGCAAAGCAACAGTTTCAATATGGTCAACGGCGTCAGCCGTGTCCGTACCGAGTGGGAACTGCATTTGTATCCGCTCAAGACCGGCACGGTGCATATTCCCCCCATCCAGTTTGGCGGCGACAAGAGCCAGGCGCTGGATTTGCAGGTGCTGGACCAGCCTACGCCAGCCGCTGGCAATGCGCCCGACATTTTCATTGAGCTGGCGGCGGAGCCGAAACAGCCTTACGTGCAGCAGGAAACCATCATTACCCAACGGATGTACCATATTGTCCAGTTGCAGCCGCAAGCCAGCCTGACGCACCCGTCAGTCGAGAGTGGTAAGGGCGACATCCAGCAAATTGGCAACACCGTCAACACCACGGCGATGCGCAATGGCCGCAACTATCAAGTGATTGAGCGCCGTTACGCCCTGATTCCACAGCAAAGCGGCCCGTTGACATTGGGGCGCACGGCGTTTGAAGGCATTCTGGCGGAGCCAGGGCCTGGCAGGTTTGACCCGTTCGGCCTTAGTGGCAAACCTATCCGCCGGTTTTCCCAGCCATTGGCCTTGCAGGTGCGGGAACAGCCCGCCAGTTACACCGGCAAGCAATGGCTGCCAGCCCGTAGTGTCACCCTGAACGCCCACTGGCAGACGCCGCCCGACAAACTCAAGGCTGGGGAGCCGGTCACCCTGACGTTGGCGATTGTGGCGGATGGGTTGGCGGCGGAGCAATTGCCGAAACTGGAAGTGCAAGTCCCTGCTGGCATCAAGGCGTATACCGACCAACCGGAATTGCGCAATGAAGGCGGAAGCTCCGGCGTCGTCGGCGTGCGGCAGGAAAAATGGGTGGTGGTCGCCCCTTACAATGGGACGTATGCATTGCCCGGCTTGGCGGTGACATGGTGGAACACCGCTACCAGCAAGCAGGAAACCGCCAAGGTTGACGCGGTGAAGATGGTGGTGACCGGCGGGCAAGCAGCACCAGTTGGCACGGCCACGCCACCGCCAGTAGCCCAACCGCAGGTGCCTGCCCAAACCAATCCGCAGGCCGCCGCTGCATCTGCTTCAGTTTCCGGCGGTTTTTCCTGGGCATGGTACGCTGCCGCCTTGTTGTTGGCTTGGGTGCTGTTGTCCATCGCTTGGTTGGTGTGGCGCTGGTGGCGCAAGTCCGGCGGTGACCTGAAGAAAAAGGCACAGGCGGCGGCGCTGGTTTCCAGCACCCGCAAACCGGATGCGAAAGCTGTCTGGCGCAACCTGGAGCAAGCTTGCCACCAAAACCAGCCACAGGCCGCGCAGGATGCGTTGGTGCAATGGATTGGCGTGGGTCTGAATATCCAGCCCGCATTGATTGCTTCCCTGCGGGCGCGGGCGGAGCCAGCCTTGCAGACGGAAATCGACGCCCTGAACTCAGCCCTATATGGGCGCGGTGGCGCAGGCTGGAAAGGCACCGGGCTGTGGGCGGCCATCCAACATTTCAAACCTGCTGGCCAGCCTCTGCGGAAGGGTTCCGGTCTGGCTGATTTGTATCCTGATTGAATGGGCGTTGTCCTTAGCGCCATCTTGCCGGTTTTTGCTTTGTTGTTGCTGGGCAATGTGGCGCGGCGCACTGGCTTTTTGCAGGAAGATTTCTGGCGGGAAGTGGAAAAGGGCACTTACTACATCCTGTTTCCCGCCTTGCTGGTCGAACAGTTGGCGACGGCGAAAATGGATTTCAGCACGGCGGGCGGGCTGCTGGCGCTGGCGGTGTTGATGCCGTTGCTGGCTTCGGTGCTGACCTTTCTGTTTGCGCCGCTGCTGCGCCTCAATGCGGCCGATTTCACCTCCTTTTACCAGGGCGGCGTCCGTTTCAACACATACATCGGGCTGGCGCTGGTGGCGGCGACCCTGCCTGCTTCCGCCCTGACGCTGGCGGCGTTGGTGGTGGGGGTGATGATCCCGCTGGTCAACGTATTGTGCATTGGCGTATTTGCCTACTTTACCCATGGGCGGATGCGTTTGTCGCCGTTGCTGCTTTCCATCCTGAAAAATCCGCTGATCATGGCTTGTTTGCTGGGGATGGCGCTGAACCTGCTACCGTTCGCCGTGCCGGATGTGGCGCTGAAAGTGCTGGAAAAGCTGGGGCAGATGGCCTTGCCTCTGGGCTTGCTGGCGGTGGGGGCCGGTTTGCGCCTGCAAGCGTTGAAGGCTTCCGGCGCGCCGCTGTTCTGGGCGTCCGGCGTCAAGTTGCTGCTGTTGCCTGCGCTCATGTATGGGCTGTGCGTCTGGATGCAGGTTGGGGAACTGGAACGGTCGGTGCTGGTGACATTTGCGGCGCTGCCAACCGCGTCTTCGGCCTATATCCTTGCCCGCCAGTTGGGGGGCAATGCCGCCATGATGGCGGTGCTGATCACCGGCGAAACCTTGTTCGGCATGTTGACACTGCCGTTGGTGCTGCTCGCCGTCATCTGAGCGCTGTTGAACGATCCGGAATTCCGGGGTCTAACCCAGTGCAAGTCTGCATCATTCAACGAGGTGAAAATAACATGCGCAGCATATCCTGGGGTGGCGTTATCCTGGCGGGTTTGAGCCTGTGGGCGCTGGAGGCGGCGGCGTTCACCACGCCGAAGGGTTACGCCAAACTGCCGTTTTCCTATTCGCCTGTTCCCGGCGTCAAAGTCCGTATTGAGCAACAGCACAATGACATCCTCGCCAAACTGCCGGGCGGCAAAGTGCAGGCATTGGGGGAAATGCCGGATGTGCCGGAAGGCAGCCAGGAAATTGATGGCCTGTTGTTGCAGGATGATTTCAATTTCGATGGGCAGGGCGATGTCGCCGTGCTGGATGGGGTGGGCTATGGCGGGGTGAACCTGTTCTACCGGCTCTACCAATGGGATAAGGCCGCCAAGCGTTTTCGGGCGTTCCAGGAAACCATCAGCAACCCCACCCTGACCCGTGAAACCAAAACCCTGAGCACTGGCCAGCGTTCCGGCCCGCGCTGGTACACGACGGATTACCGCTTCCGCAAAAACAAGCCCTATGTATGCCTGGACACGGCGATGGTCGGCTCGGAAGGCGACCTGTATTTCGCCCGGCTCTACAACCCGGAAGGGAAATTGCTGAAGAAGCTGGTGGCGAAAACCCAAGACCCTTCCAGCATTGATGAGAAAACCGCCCCGGCGCGGCGGAAGGTTGCGGTGGGCAAAGCGCCGCTGTATGACAAGCCGGACAGTGGTGCCAAAACCGGCATGTACTTGGTCAAGGGGGATCAGCCGACGCTGCTGGATTACAAGGAAAACGAGGACGGTTCGGAATGGTTCCTGATCCGTTTCAAAGGGAAAAAGCTGGTGGAAAAATGGCTGGAGGGAAGCGCCTTTGAAGCGGACGATGCGCCCGCCCCAAAGGCTCCCAGCGAATAAGGGTCAGCCAATTTTCGGCAGGTGCGCCAGCGATTCCCGGATCGCTTCTTCCGGATAGTCGAAATCCGTCAGCTCGCCTTTCAGGTAGCGGTCATAGGCGCTCATGTCGAAATGGCCGTGGCCGGAAAGGTTGAACAGCAAGGTCTTGCTTTCACCGCTTTGGGCGCATTCCTTGGCGGCGCGGATGACGGCGGCGATGGCATGGCAGGATTCCGGCGCGGGGATGATGCCCTCGCTCTTGGAGAACGCTATGCCTGCGGCAAAGGTTTCCAGTTGTGGCACAGCCAGCGCGTCAACCAAGCCATCCTTGTACAACTGGCTGACCAGGGTGGAGTCGCCGTGGTAACGCAAACCGCCTGCATGGATGCCCGGCGGCATGAAGTCGTGGCCGAGGGTGAACATTTTCATCAAGGGGGTATAGCCTGCTACGTCGCCATAGTCATAGGCGAACACGCCTTTGGTCAGGGTAGGGCAGGAAGTTGGCTCGACGGCGACCAGTTGCACGTCCTTGCCAGCGGCCTTGTCGGCGAAGAATGGGAAGGCGATGCCGCCGAAATTGGAGCCGCCGCCACACGGGGCGAAAATCATGTCGGGGTAGTCACCAACCATTTCCAGTTGCTTGCGTGCTTCCTGGCCGATGATGGTCTGGTGCAGCAGCACATGGTTGAGGACGGAACCCAGCGCGTAATTGGTGTCGGCGCGGCTGGCGGCTTCTTCCACCGCTTCGGAAATGGCGATGCCAAGCGAGCCTTCGGAATCGGGGTGCTCCGCGAGGATTCTGCGCCCGGATTCGGTCATGTCCGTCGGGCTGGCGAAGACTTCAGCGCCCCAGGCTTGCATCATGGAACGGCGGTAGGGTTTCTGCTGATAACTGACTTTCACCATGTAGACGCGCACATCCAGGCCGAACATTTGCCCCGCCAGCGCCAGTGAGCTGCCCCACTGGCCCGCGCCGGTTTCGGTGGCAAGGCGCTTGATGCCCGCTTGCTTGTTGTAATAGGCCTGCGCCACGGCGGTGTTGGGTTTGTGGGAGCCTGCCGGGCTGACGGCTTCATTCTTGTAATAAATTTTGGCCGGGGTGTTGAGCAGCTTTTCCAGCCGGTGGGCGCGGTAGAGCGGGGAAGGCCGCCACATGGTCAGGGCTTCACGCACCGGTTCAGGGATGGGGATCCAACGCTCGCTGCTGACTTCCTGCATGACCAGGGTTTCGGGGAAAATGGCGAGCATGGCTTCCGGCGGCACCGGCTTGCCGTCCGGCCCGAGGTACGGGGCTGGCTTGTTGGGCATGTCGGCGACGATGTTGTACCAGTGGGTAGGCATTTCCGCTTCAGGCAGGTATATTTTTGTGCTCATGAACTCCCTCCATTGCTATGTGAACCGAGCGCTTTATGTTCCCACTTGCCTAAAGTGGGCGCAATGCGCAAAACAACCGGATTGACCGCCATGTACCTTGATTTTACCCAGATGCTTCCCGCCGAAATTTATTTCGCCATGACCCAGACGCTAGTGCCGCGCCCGATTGCCTGGGTGCTGTCGGAAAATGCGGATGGTGGCCTGAACTTGGCACCGTTTTCCTATTTCAGCGCAGTCAACAGCGACCCGCCGTTGTTGAGCGTGTCAGTGGGCAGCAAACCGGATGGCTCCCTGAAAGATACCCGCGCCAATATTTTGCAGCGCCAGCATTTTGTCGTGCATATCGCCCATACCGACATGCTGGAAGCCTTGAATGCGAGCGCGCAGCCCTTGCCCGCCGGGGAATCCGAAGTCGAGATGCTGGGGCTGGAAACTGTGCCGTTCGAAGGTTTCAGCCTGCCGCGCCTGAAGGCTTGCCGGGTGGCCTTCGCCTGTGAATTGCATGCTGAAGTGCCGCTGGGCAATGCGGCCTATTCCCTGCTGCTGGGCAGGATCACGGCGTTGTATGCCGATGACAATATCGCCAGCCGCAATGCAAAAGGCAGGTTCCGGGTCGATGCGGCGGCGCTCCAGCCGTTGGGGCGGCTGGGGGCGGATGAATACGTGCGTTTTGGGGAAACGCTGACGCTGAAAAGGCCGGACTGAGCGCGTTACGCCCAGCGGTACCAGGTTTCGATGCCAAGGTTTCCGCCCCAGGCATCAATCAGCTCACGGTCTTTCGTCCCGTCGAAAACCTGGTGCAGGCAAGGTTCCAGCAGGATGGCCGCCGCCGCTTCCATGCCGACCGTGCGGTAAGGGTCAAAAATGCCCGGCATTTCAAACAGTGTGGCAGTCATCAGCGCTTGCGCCGCATTCATGACTTGGTTGGCGCGCACCAGCGTGCGGGGAAACATCTCCGGTGTCAGTTGCAGGCAGGCAACATGCTCCACCACCTGTTGGACTAAGGATTCCTGCTGCAAGGCGTGCAGTTCGGGGTAACTGCGGTGCAAGTGGATGTCGATCAGCATGCCGACCGGCGTTGAACGTAATTGCGTCAGGACGCCGCCGATCACATGGTCAGTGAAGTGTTCTCGTTGCGCGGCTGGGATGCCGGGATGCATCGCCAGCAGTTCACTTTTGACGCTGGCGAGGTAGGCCGCATTGGGTTGCAGGTTGGCGCGCTCGGTTTCCGGCGTCTTGTACTGGTGCAGGACGAAAGCCGCCTGCCAGGCGATCAGGTAGTTGTTTTCAATACCCGGCAGGCGCAGCACGATTTCATGGCGGTCACGGCCTTCCCTGCCCGCTATCCGCACACTGGAGGCCACCGGCAGGCTGGCATCGAAAACAATGTCAAAACCGTGGCCGCTGACCAGGGCGGCTTCATCAATCAGGCTTTGGGTGCTAGCGGGATATTGGGACATGGGGCGATCCTTACGGGTGGCGAAAGCGGGCATTATACGTGAAGGGATGGGGTGGCACAGGCTTACGGCACCCATAATGCGAAAGGCTGCATTAGCAGCCTTTCATTAGGTCAAGCAGTAGGGGCAGGATACTTATTTTTTATCCGCCGGTTTTTCGTCTGCTGGCGCGTCAGCCACATAGGCACCAACGCCGCAGAAGAAACCTTTGTCATTCTTGATGATGTAGCTTTTTTTCGCTTTCAGGTCTTCCGTGCCAGGGTAGGGCCATTTGTATTCAACCCAACCTTTGCCGTCGGTTTCAGCGAGCTTGATCATGTTGTCAAACAATTTGTCGCCGTATTTGTTGAAGTCGCGCAGGTTCTGGCCAACCAGTTCCGGTTTCTTGGGGTGGGACAGCATTTTGCCTTCCATATCCATACAGAACACGTACAGATCCTTTTTCTGGAAGTCACCTTTTGCGTCAGCGAAAGTTTCAAAGGCAGCTTCGCCTTTTTCATTGACCAGGGTGGCGGCGGATTCGCTCATGGTCTGCGCTTCCGCTTCGGTGCCCATTTCAGGGGCGTCTGCGGCGAACACATTCAGGCTAAACGCGATCAGGGCTACGCCCAGAACAGATGTCAGTTTTTTCATTGGAAATTTTCCTCCTAGGGTTTGGGGGTTCGTCTCCCTTCGCTCTCCTTCACGCTTGGGGCGTCGAACTTTTGTGCACCTCCTCAAGGCGAATTGGATTGTAGACAATATTGCGAAAAATAGGCAACGCCTTGCACTGAAATATTTTTTCTTAAATGGATTCGTGCAGGCAGGCAAACCCCATATTAGAGGCATGGGGCTTGCCAAAATGGAGGGTCACCAATGCTGGGCAGGAAGGGTCACTTAGTGGTGTAGCCGCCATTGACCAGAATGGTTTGGCCCGTCATCCACCAGCCATCCGACACCAGGAAACGGATCCAGGGCACAATATCGTGAATGTCGGTCAGGCCGGTTTTGGTGAACGGCGACAGGGCTGCGGCATTCTTATGGTACGCCTGCGCTTCGGCTTCTTCCGCCGGGTAGAAGAACGGCGTATCCATCGGGCCGGGGCCAATCGCTGTGACGGAAATCCCGCGTGCGCCCAATTCTTTGGAGGCCGCACGGGTGAAATGCTCCACTGGCGCTTTCATGCCTTCATAAGCCGCATAAAAAGGCGTGTAAGCCCCCAGCAATGAGGTCACCAAGGTACAGATTTTGCCGTTGTCATTCACCGCCTTGCCCGCTTCCTTGAGAAAGAAAAAGGCAGATTTGGCGTTGACTGCGCTCATCTGGTCAAACTCTGCCTCGGTAATGTCCGCCATGGGCTTTTTCAGCACCATGCCGACGGTATTGATGGCGATATCCGGGTGGCCGACGGCCGCAATGGTGTCGGCAAACAGTTTTTCCATCGCGGCTGCACGGGTCAAATCCGCCTGGAACGCCACCGCTTCTGCGCCTGCGGCTTTGATGGCGGCCACCGTTTCTGCCGCTGCCGCCTGGGTTGCGTCACTGTTGTAGTGGATGGCGACCGCTTTTGCGCCCTGTTCGGCGAAATCCCGCGCCAGCAGGCCACCAAGATTTTTGGCCCCGCCTGCAATCAGGACGGTTTTGCCTGTAATGCTGTTTCTGGACATGCTCCACTCCTTTTAATCCGTCTTATTCATGGCCACTACGCTTTGCAGTGGTGTTCCGGCTAGCATATGTTGTAGATGCAGGCTGGATAAATCGTGTATTTTTGAAATGACCTGTCGAAATTGGCGAACAATGGTGAAGGATGGACAGAATCCGGCAAATGCAGGTTTTCATCCAGGTGATGGAAAGCGGGAGTTTTAGCAAGGCGGCGGAAGCATTGAATTTGCCCCGCTCAACCATTTCCACGGTTATCCAAACGTTGGAAGACCGTTTGCATGCCCAATTGTTCCAACGCACGACCCGGCGTGTGATGCCGACGCATGATGGCCTGAATTATCTGGAAACCGCGCGTGAAATTGTGGATGCGTTTGAAGCGGCGGAGATGATGTTCCGGCAAGGCTCCGGGCAGGTCAGCGGACGTTTGCGCGTTGATATGCCCAGCCGGATTGGCAGGCGGTTCATTATTCCCGCCCTGCCTAGCCTGTTGCAGGCGCACCCGGAATTGGAGTTGGAAATCAGCACCCGTGACCGGATCGCCGACATGATCCCGGAAGGGATCGATTGCCTGATCCGGGTCGGCAGTCCGGGTGACCCGCTACTGGTCTGTAGCAAATTGGGGGAGTTGGAACTGGTCAATTGCGCCAGCCAACTTTACCTTGCCCATTATGGTGCGCCTAAGACGCTGGCGGATCTTGGCAGGCATGTGATGGTGGGGTATTCGCATGATGCAACCCCCTTGCAGGCCAGCGCAGGACTGGAGTATCTGGATCGGCGCGGCCTCCTCCAGTCTGCGCCGATGCAAAGCTTGGTCAGCGTGGACAATGCGGAAGCCTATATCGCCAGCGCATTGGCCGGGCTGGGGATCATCCAGGTCCCCCGGTTTGACGTGCAGCATCTGCTGGATACGGGCGAATTGGTGCAGGTTTTGCCGGAATTCCAGCCGCCCGCCATGCAGCTTTCGTTCCTTTACGCCAAACGCCGCAACCTGCCAGCGCGCATCCGTGTTTTTCAGGTGTGGGTGAGCCAGTTGCTCAGGCCGTTGATTGCACCCTGCCTACAAGAGCGGGGCCAGCAGCCGCATGCCGTTTTGTAGCAATCGCCGCTGGAAGGGGATCTGCCGCCATTCCGCCCGGTCGAGCCGCCGCGCCTGCTCCAGGTAGGACTGCTGCAAGTGCCGCAACTGTTGTGTAAAGGGCGCGTCGTACACCACCAGGGAAACTTCGTAGTTGATCCAGATGCTGCGCATGTCCAGATTGACCGTGCCGAACAGGGACAACTGGCCGTCCACGGTAATGGATTTGGTGTGCAGCAGCCCGCCCCGAAACAGGCGGATTTCCACCCCGGCCTGCAACAGTTCGGCGTAGTAGGATTCGGCGGCGTAGCGCACCAGCAGGGAATCGTTTTTTTCCGGCGCGAGCACGATGACCCGCACCCCGCGCAAGGCTGCGCTGCGTAAAGCCAGCACCAGCGCGTCATCCGGCACGAAATAGGGTGTGGTGACCACCAGTTCCCGGCGGGCGGAGTAGAGCAGCTCCAGCAACAGCAGCAGCAGTTCATCCCCGGACTGGCCGGGGCCTGAGGCCATGACTTGCAGGTGGCGTCCATTGCCGGGTTCCGCGTTGTATTTCTCTGTTGTGGCAAGAGGTGGGGCGTGTACGGGGTCGCGGCGGCTTTCCAACCGCCAGTCGCCGATAACGATGGCCAGCAACGACAAGACCGCCTTGCCTTCGATCCTCGCCATGGCATCCACCCATTCGCCTACGCCCTCATCCTGTTTGAAATGGCGCGGGTCGACCAGGTTCATGCTGCCAGTCCAGGCGATACGCTCATCCAGCACCACGATTTTCCGGTGCAGGCGCAGGTCAGTGCGCCCCACCAGCGCCCGGAACAGGCCGGTGGGCAGGGCGCGGCGCACGCTGGCTCCAGCCCTGCGCAAACGTTCGGGCTGGCCGCTTTTCCACCAATTGGCGCTGCCAATGTCATCCAGCAACAGATGGCATTGCACGCCGCGCCCGGCAGCCCGTTCCAGGGCGGCCAGCACCGCATCAGCGTCGCCGCCGGGATGCCAGATGTAAAACGCCATCCAGATGCTGGTTTGCGCCTGGTCGATTTCCGTCGCCAGTTGGCGCAGCACGTCATGTGTATTGGCGTGAAGCTGGATGTTGCTGGCAACAGTGGGCGGCCCGCAGGTGCCTGCCTGCAACAGCGAGATCAAGGCGTGTGGGTCGGGGGAGGCGGCAGGCAGTGGATGTCGCCGCCTGGACTGTGCTGGTTTCAAGGGGGCATGCTGCCGCGCCTGTTCCAACTTTTTGCGCCGCCGCAGGCTGATGCGGCGTTCCCCGACCAGCAGGTACAACGTAATGCCCGCGACGGGAAAGGTGATGATCAGGATGATCCAGGCGAATGCGATCCCCACCTTGGGCTTTTGCATCAGCACATGGGCGACGCCCGCCAGCACCGCCAGCACATGCAGGGTAGGCAGCAGCAACAGCCAGACACTGCTGTCGCTCCAGTCGATGAATGCAGCCGCTGCCATCCTGCGCGTTATCCCAGCAAGTCTTTCAGGTTGGAAATATAGGCTTGTGCGGTCGCCTGCCGCTCTTCATCCGACACCACTTTCTTGTTGTCCCACTCCAGGTGCTGGGCGGGCAGTTCGTCGAGGAAACGGCTGGGTTCGACGCTGGACGATTCCCCGTAGCGGGAGCGCACCTTGGCATAGCTGATGATGAGGTGTTTCTGTGCACGGGTAATGCCGACATAGGCCAGCCGCCGCTCTTCCTGGATGCCGTGCTCGTCGAGGCTGTTGGCGTGGGGCAGCAGTTCTTCCTCCATGCCGACCAGGAAGACGTTGGGGAATTCCAGCCCTTTGGCGGCGTGCAGGGTCATCAGCGCCACGGCGTCCTGTTCCTGTTCTTCGCTGTTGCGCTCCAGCATGTCGACCAGGCTCATGTGGGCGATGATGTCGGACAAGCTTTCCTTGCCTGCGCCGTCATCGTGCAGCTTGCGCACCCATTCGACGATTTCCCACACGTTTTTCATGCGGGCTTCGGCCTGTTTGGGGGTGTTGCAGGTGTTTTTCTGCCAGTCTTCGTAGCCGATGTCGGTAATCACCTGCCGCACGATTTTGGTGGGGTCAGCGCCTTCAGCAGAACGCACCATTTCATGCAGCCAGAAGCTGAAGGTTTCCACCCGCTGCTGGGCTTTGGCGGAAATGCGCTGGGCGAAACCAAGCTCCTGCGCGGCGGTGAACAGGCTGGAATGGCGTTCGTGGGCGTATTCGCCGAGCTTTTCCAGGGTAGAGGTGCCGATTTCGCGTTTGGGGGTGTTGATGATGCGCAGGAATGCGGCGTCATCGTCCGGGTTGGCGATCAGGCGCAGGTAGGCGAGGATGTCCTTGACTTCGGAACGCTCGAAAAACGACGTGCCGCCAGTGAGCTTGTAGGGGATGTTGTTTTCGCGCAGGGCCTTTTCAAACAAGCGGCTCTGGTGGTTGCTGCGGTAGAGGATGGCGAAATCCTTGTAGGCGGCGCGGTCACGGAAACGTTTCTTGAGGATTTCCCCGACGACTTTTTCCGCCTCATTGTCCGGGGTGCGGCAAGGCATGACGCGGATCGGGTCGCCTTCGCCGAGCGTGCTCCACAGGTTTTTGGCAAACAGGTGCGGATTGTTGCCGATCAGTTGGTTGGCGCTGTGGAGGATGCGGCTGGTGGAGCGGTAATTCTGTTCCAGCATCACGACTTTGAGCATCGGGTAGTCACGTTGCAACTGGATAATGTTTTCCGGGCGGGCGCCGCGCCAGGCGTAGATGGACTGGTCGTCATCACCCACTGCGGTGAGCGCGCCGCGCATGCCGGAGAGCAGGCGGATCAGGCGGTATTGGCAGGCGTTGGTGTCTTGGTATTCGTCAACCAGCAGGTAACGCAGCTTGTTTTGCCAGTGTTGCAGGGCGTCCGGGTATTGCTCGAACAGTTTCACCGGCAGCACGATCAGGTCGTCGAAATCGACTGCGTTGTACGCCTTGATCTGCCGCTGGTATTTTTCGTAGAGGATGGCGGCCAGCTTTTCATCCGGCGTATTGGCTTGCAGCGCGGCTTCTTCCGGGGAAATGAAGTCGTTTTTCCAGCGGGAAATGATCCAGCGCAGGCCGTCGGCTTCCTCGATTTCCTCTTTGTGGGCGAGTTCCTTGAGGATGGCACCGCTGTCCTGCGCATCCAGGATGCTGAAGTTGCTTTTGTAACCCAGCCGTTTGGCTTCGCGCTTGATGATGTTGAGGCCAAGGGTGTGGAAGGTGGAAACGGTCAGGCCACGGGCTTCTTCTTTGCTCAACAATTTGCTGGCGCGTTCGCGCATTTCGCGGGCGGCCTTGTTGGTGAAGGTGATCGCGGCGATCTGGTCGGCGGAATGTACGCCCTTGCGGATCATCCAGGCGATTTTCTGGGTGATGACACGGGTTTTGCCGCTGCCAGCGCCCGCCAGCACCAATAGCGGTGTGCCGAGGTGGGTGACGGCCTCTTGTTGTTGGGGGTTGAGTCCTTGCATGTTATTGGAAAACACGGGTTAGCCAGTGGGTGAGGGCTCGGATGTTGGGGTGGTTGGGATCAAACCAGCCATCCCGAAATGCACAGGCAGCGGTCAATCGACGGTAACATTCATGTTTTTTGTCGTTAGTCGATGGCTTTTTCTGCCAATTTAACCATGTTTCAAATCTGACTTTGGCTTGGTGGATAGGTGAAAACAGAATTTCCTGAGCGTTGAATTGCTCATCTTCCAACAGTTCTGTTATTGATTTGTCTACATGGGAGTCCAGAAGGCTTTTGCGCACTCCGTCAGCTATGCAGGAAAGCCAAAAGTCTTCAATCATGCCATCAGAAAAATGATCTGGCATTATCCAGATGCCTACAGGTGATAACCCATCAGTATGTTGGAGAATTTCCCCTTGCCATTGGGTCGACCCCGTCATGGAATCTAGCACATATTGCCTGTCAACAAGTTCCTTTAGCACCTTTTCGCGCCTTGCCTGATAGCCATGACTATTGTTTTCTTGCTCTCTTGGGTAGTCGGCATCAAGTACAATCCCTAATTTGGTTTCAGCATTGCTGCTGATGCTATCCAGCAGTTCGGGCAATATAGTCAGCAGGTTATCTATTCCATCACCTTTTGCACCTACAGATTTGGGTGGGCAAATGTCTACATGTGCATAACCCATGTTTTTCAGGAGAATACGGAAGAATGCTTGATCACCTATACCTTCGACAAGCAATTTGTGCGTATTCATCCACGCACCTCCATGCCCATCTCAATAAAGGTTTCCAATTTGTCTTCTCCGTAAGTGATGGAAAATATTTGTCCCTTGTTGGACGTTTTGGCGCTACGGGCCAAAGAAATTAACTTGCCATCAACTTCCTTGTCCGCAATAGCAACCTTACAGAATGCTTTAATCGCATCTTCACTATGAGTAGTTGCAAATACCTGAACATCAAGCTCTTTAGCTAATTTGAAAAGTTTTTCCCACACTTCTTCTTGGATTGAGTAGTGCAGGCCATTCTCGAATTCATCGAGTAACAAAAAACCTGATTTTGCTTGTAATGCGTATAAAAATATTTGAAGTAACCGGCTCATGCCATCGCCAAGGCGTTTTATAGGAATGGCTTTGGCTACCCCTTTTAATTTTACGACAGCAATTCGTTGTTTTTCAGGAGATTTGCTTTCTTTTTTGCCAACAGGAATAAAGCCCATATTTACGATGTCGCTTTCTATTATTTGCAATGCCTCTTTCAATGCAGAGTCATCAATGTTCAAAAACACTTGATCCCACATGTCTGCGAGTTTGTTTTCATTTTCAATATATGTGGGAGAGTAAAAAACAATATTTTCTTCTTGAATAAGCTTTCCCTGTCTTAGATTTGAAATTTTCAAACTCTTGGAAGGGGAGTGTTCTAAGAACATGCTATTGTCTGGTTCTCTTATGGGATTCAAGTCATCCAAGATGGGAATTCTTAGTCCGTCAATAAGGGCATCTATTTCTTTTCTAGATTCATCATCTGTAGCAGTGATGATTAAAGTATTCTTACGGCTGATTTCTCCAACTTCCAGCCTTTCTTTATAGGACTTTGGCTCACTATTGTCATGGAAGATTGTATTTAAGCCGGTATCCGCCACATCACTATCGCCACGCCTATCTACCAGTTCTTTTATTGCGTCAGGGCTTGCTGCCTTGGCGTACAAGTAGACTGTCTCTAACAACGTGCTCTTCCCGCTATTGTTCTTCCCCACAATCAGGTTTACCCGCCCCAATGAGGGGATGGTCAAATCTTCAAAGCAGCGGAAGTTCTTGATGTGCAGGCTATCGAGCATGGCGTCTGTCCTTGGTTCGTGGTTCCCTGACTATAGCAAGTTTCATTATGGGCCGGTACACGTTGTCGGCTTCCGCCAATGGGGGGGTGTATAATGCCCGCCATGACAAAAATCGCAAGTCTTGACGATCTCAATTTCCACCATGTATTGGCGGAAACGCGGGGGATTGCGCTGGTGTTTTTCACTGCGCCGCACTGTGGTGCCTGCCGCAGCCTCAAACGGGCGCTGGAAACGTTTCTCCGGGAGGGCGGGGCGGTGCCTGTGTTCGAGGTGGACGCCGTGCGCAATGGCGGGCTGGTCAATGCGCTGGACATTTTCCATCTGCCCGCCACCTTCATTTATCGGGATGGGCAATACCACCGTGAACTGAAATGTGAGCCATTGCCTGGTAAAATTGCCGAAGCTATCCGGCAAGGGCAGCATCTGCCAGCCGAGGAAGAGCCATGAAAATCGATGCCGCAACCGGCCTGCTGGACGTTGCCCGGCAGCAACCTTCGCCCAATTATGATGAACGCCCGGAAAATTGTGCACCGGAGTTGATCGTGCTGCACAACATCAGCCTGCCGCCGTATGAATTTGGCGGGCCATGGATTGACCAGTTGTTCACCAATCAGCTGGATCCGGAGGCACATCCTTTTTTCAGGGAAATCTGTCACTTGCGGGTGGCAAGCCATTTGCTGGTCCGGCGGGATGGCGAGCTGGTCCAATACGTGCCGTTCCACAAACGCGCTTTTCATGCGGGTGTGTCCAGTTACCGGGGGCGAAGCCGCTGCAACGATTTCTCAGTTGGCGTGGAAATTGAAGGTTCTGATTTTGCGCCCTTTACGGAAGCGCAATACCAACAATTGGAAGCCCTGTTGCCCGCGTTGACGGCGGCCTATCCCTCGTTGAGCCTGCGGCATGTGACTGGGCATGAGCATATTGCTCCCGGACGCAAGACAGACCCTGGCCCGTTTTTTGATTGGGGACGTTTAAGTAAGACTTTTAATGTGGAATTACCTGCTTTATGACCAGAATTGATTTTCTTCGCCACGGCGAGCCGGAGGGAGGCAACCGGTATCGCGGCTGTGGCACTGACCATCCGCTCAGTGCGCTGGGCTGGCGGCAAATGTGGGCGGCGGTGGAAGGCAAGCCCGGTTGGGATGCGGTGGTGACTTCGCCGATGATCCGCTGCCAGGCGTTCGCTGAAACGCTGGCGGGCAGCCGTGGGCTGCCGCTGGAAGTGATGCGCGACCTGCGGGAAGCCGGTTATGGCGCGTGGGAAGGGCGCGCCCCGGAGGAAATCAGCGCCACCGAGCCGGAAGCTTACCGGGCTTTGTACGCAGACCCCCTGAATTGCCGCCCGCCCGGTGCGGAGCCGCTGGCGGCCTTTACCAGCCGGGTGACGCAGGCATGGGGATGCGTGATGGAAAAATACCTAGGCCAGCATATTTTGCTGGTTTCCCATGCAGGCACCATGCGGGCGATCCTCAGCCATGTGCTGGGTGCCCCGATGGCTAGCCAGCAGCGGATCAGCTTGTCTTATGCGGCGTTTTTTTCCTTGCAACAAGATGCGATGAAGGGAATCCAGATTGTGTTGTAGCCATGTTGCATAAAACCAACAGGTGAGCCTAGAAAATATTCAAAATGGTGGAAAGCTATCATTATTTCTATACTGGGGATGTGAGATACACGCTACAAACGGCACGGGCCGATTGTGTAAATTGACCGCTGTGTTAACGCACCCCCACAACCACAGCCAACCATCGAGGGAACCCAATGAATATGAATCGTCTAAAATCTGGTTTATTTGTCCAGGCTTGCCGGACTTTGCTGCTGCCCGCTGCATTGTTAAGTTTTCAGGCATTTGCAGAAACCGCAGACCCCAGTGCGCCGCCTGCGGGTGGTGCCGATGCCGCGTCTTTGCCTTCTGGTGCCTGCCCCCTCAATAGCGGTGGGCCTTCCCTGCTGGGTTCCCGCTGGCGCTTGCTGTCAGTGTATGGGACTGAGGCTCCGGCGGAGCTTGAAATTACCATGGAAGTCGGGGAAAACGACCTGAAAGGCTTTGCTGGCTGCAACACCTATGACGCCAACTTCCAGCGGGTTGGCCATACAGGTTTCAAAATCAATAAGATCGACAAAGGTCGGGGAGGTTGCCCAATCAAGGCAACTGGGCCGGGGCGGCCCACCATCAACGTTGGCGATTGGGAGGGCAGCTATATCCGCACCCTGCAACGGGCGGGCAGTGTGCAGCAGGAAGGCAACACCCTGCATTTCTATAACCGCAGCGGCGAGCCGTCCGTCATCTTTGCGAAGAAATATGGCGATGGCCCGGCAGAGACCGAGGCGGTAACGCCGTCAACTGAAGGCAAGCCTGAATCCGGAGCGCCCGGCAAGTCCTAGTAAGGCTGGTGGGTTGGGGTGCGCCCATAGTCGCCGTCATCAGCTTTTTTACCAAATCGTGTTGTTGGCAAGGCCGTAATACACCATATGTTGAGGCTAAAAAGGGTGGTATGATACAACGCTTTTTTTAGCTTCAAACGCGCAGGAGAAATGCGGCATGTTTTCCAGCCAGATGAAAATTGCAGGTTATGACGACGAACTGTGGGGGGCCATCCAGTCCGAGGTGCGCCGTCAGGAAGAACACATTGAACTGATCGCCTCCGAAAACTACGCCAGCCCGCGTGTGATGGAGGCGCAAGGCTCCGTGCTGACCAACAAGTATGCGGAAGGCTATCCTGCCAAGCGTTACTACGGCGGCTGCGAATATGTTGACAAGGCCGAGCAGCTTGCCATTGACCGCGCCAAGGAACTGTTTGGTGCGGACTACGCCAATGTGCAGCCGCATTCCGGCTCCCAGGCCAATGCGGCTGTTTACATGGCACTGCTGAACCCTGGCGACACCGTGCTGGGCATGAGCCTCGCCCATGGCGGGCACCTGACCCACGGTGCCAAGGTCAACTTCTCTGGCAAGATTTATAATGCTGTCCAGTATGGGGTGACGGACGAAGGCTACATTGATTATGCGGAAGTCGAACGCTTGGCGGTTGAACACCAGCCGAAAATGATAGTGGCCGGTTTCTCCGCTTACTCACGGGTGATTGACTGGGGCAAATTCCGGGCGATCGCCGACAAGGTGGGCGCTTATCTGATGGTTGACATGGCGCATGTCGCCGGTCTGGTCGCGGCGGGCGTCTATCCCAGCCCGGTGCAGATCGCCGATGTGACCACCTCCACCACCCACAAGACCTTGCGTGGCCCGCGCGGCGGCCTCATCCTCGCCAAGGCCAATCCGGAGCTGGAAAAGAAATTCAACTCGTTGGTGTTCCCCGGCATCCAGGGCGGGCCGCTGATGCACGTCATCGCCGCCAAGGCGGTGGCCTTCAAGGAAGCGCTGGAGCCTGAATTCAAGACCTACCAGCAGCAAGTCGCCAGCAATGCGAAAGTCATGGCGGCGACCCTGATCGCCCGTGGCTATAACATTGTTTCCGGCGGCACCGACAACCATCTGATGCTGGTTGACCTGATCGACAAAGGCATTACCGGCAAGGCGGCGGATGCGGCGCTGGGCGCGGCCAATATCACGGTCAACAAAAATTCCGTGCCGAACGACCCGCAGTCGCCATTCGTGACCAGCGGCATCCGTGTCGGCACGCCCGCCATCACCACCCGTGGCTTCAAGGAGGCCGAGTGTGGGCAATTGGCCAACTGGATGGCGGATGTGCTCGACAATATCGAGGACGCCGCGACCATTGAGCGTGTGAAAGCGCAAGTGCTGAATATCTGCGCCAGTTTCCCGGTTTACGGTTCCACTTCCTTCGGCGACCATCCGGCCTGAGCGGATGCGTTGCCCTTTCTGCGGAGCCGATGATACGCGGGTCGTGGATTCACGGCTCGCCAATGAAGGCGACCAAGTGCGCCGCCGCCGCCGTTGTGTGGCTTGTGATGAACGTTTCACCACCTACGAAGCGGCGGAACTGACCATGCCTAGGGTCATCAAGTCCAACAATGCGCGTGAGCCGTTCAATGACGACAAGCTGCGCAGCGGCATTATGCGCGCCCTGGAAAAGCGCCCGGTTTCGATTGAAAAGATCGAAGCCGCGCTTGGCCATATCCGCAAGGAAATCCTCATCAGCGGTGAGCGCGAAGTCATGTCCGCCGTCATCGGCGAATTGGTGATGGATGAATTGCGCCAGTTGGATGAAGTGGCCTATGTGCGTTTCGCTTCCGTCTACCGCCGCTTCAATGACATCGAAGAGTTCCGCAACATGATCGAACGGCTGGAAAACGACCCCAGCCCTGAGCAGCGCAAGCGGCAGATTGACCTGTTGCCGCGCATTCCTGGCAAATCATGAGTTTTACCGCCGACGACCACCGTTATATGGCGCGGGCGCTGCAACTGGCGCGGCGCGGCTTGTACACCACCCAGCCCAATCCCCGTGTCGGCTGCGTCATCGTGCGTGATGGCCGGATTGTTGGCGAAGGCTGGCACGAGCGGGCAGGGGAACCACATGCCGAAGTCCACGCCTTGCGGATGGCGGGCGCGATGGCCAGCGGTGCCACGGTTTACGTCACGCTGGAGCCTTGCTCCCATTACGGGCGCACGCCACCTTGTGCCAACGCCCTGGCGCAGGCGGGGGTGAAACGGGTCGTGGCGGCGATGGTTGACCCCAATCCGTTAGTGGCGGGCAAGGGTTTGCAGTTGTTGCGGGAAGCCGGGGTCGAAACCGTTTCTGGCCTGCTGGAACAGGAAGCCCGGGCGCTCAACCCCGGCTTCATTTCCCTGATGGGGCGTCGTCGCCCCTTCATCCGCCTGAAGATGGCCATGAGTCTGGATGGACGCACCGCGATGGCGTCCGGCGAAAGCGTGTGGATTACAGGCGAGGCGGCGCGCCGCGATGTGCAGTTCCTGCGGGCGCAGGCGGGCGCTATCCTGACTGGAATTGATACCGTGCTGCATGATGACCCGTCCCTCAACGTGCGCCTGACGGCGGCGGAGCTTGGCATTGCGGGCGAGGTGCGCCAACCGTTGCGGGTTGTGCTTGACTCGAAACTGCGTTTCCCGCTGACCGCGAAACTGTTGGATCTTCCTGGCCAGACCTGCATTTGCACCTGCAACCATGATGCGGATAAGATCGCCCGTCTGGAACAGGCTGGCGCGGTTGTCCGCCGCTTCGAAGGCGGACGCTTGCAGTTGCCGGAAGTCATGGCCGCGCTGGCGGCGGATGGCGTGGCTGAAGTCCATGCCGAAACCGGCGCAACCCTGGCGGGCGCGCTGGTGGGGCAGGGGTTGGCGGATGAACTGGTGATCTACATGGCACCGCATCTGATGGGCTCCAATGCGCGCCCTCTGTTCAATCTTCCGCACATTACCCGGATGCAGGAACGGGTGCCCTTGACCATTCGGGATATTCGCGCAGTGGGGGGCGATTGGCGTATTATTGCCGACCTGACTTGAACCAGAGACAAACCCCGATGTTTACCGGAATCATTGAAGCGGTCGGCTCCATCCGCGACATGCAGCCCAAAGGCGGTGACCTGCGCCTGACCATCGCCGTTGGCAAGTTGGGGATGGGCGATGTGGCGCTGGGCGACAGCATTGCTGTCAATGGCGTATGCCTGACCGCCATCGCATTCGACAGCAGCAGTTTCAGCGCTGATGTTTCCCGCGAAACCCTTTCACTGACCAGCCTCGGCAACCTTGGCCGGGGTTCGAAAGTGAACCTGGAAAAGGCGCTTACCCTGCAAACCCGCCTCGGCGGGCATCTGGTCAGCGGCCATGTGGATGGTTTGGGTGAAGTCACCGGTCGGCATGATGATGCGCGTTCGGTGCGCTTCAGCATCCGCGCGCCGGATCACCTTGCCAAATACATCGCCGCCAAAGGCTCGATCACGGTGGATGGGGTCAGCCTGACCGTCAACAAGGTTGACGGCGCTGCGTTCGAACTCAATATCGTGCCCCATACCTTGCAGGAAACCATCATCGCCGCTTACCGCAGCGGCTCCAGGGTCAACCTGGAGGTGGATGTCGTCGCCCGTTACCTCGAACGCCTGCTGTTGGGTGAACAGGCGGCGCAGCCAACAGCAGGTGGCATTACTGAAGCATTCCTTGCCGCCAACGGCTTTATCAAGTGAGAAACCATGCAATTCAACACCACAGAAGAAATCCTTGAAGATCTTGCCAGCGGCAAGATGGTTGTCATCGTCGATGATGAAGACCGCGAAAACGAAGGCGACCTGCTGATGGTCGCTTCCCTGACCCGGCCAGAAGACATCAATTTCATGGTCAAGGAAGGGCGCGGGCTGGTATGCCTGACGCTGGCCCGTGAGCGTTGCAAGCAATTGAACCTGCCGCTGATGATTTCCGCAACTGACAAGACGCACCGCACCAATTTCACCATTTCCATTGAAGCGGCGGAAGGTGTCACCACCGGCATTTCTGCCTATGACCGTGCGCACACCATCCGCACCGCCGTGGCCCCGAACGCGCAGCCGACTGATATTGAGCAGCCGGGGCATATTTTTCCGCTGATGGCGCAGCCGGGCGGCGTGCTGACCCGCGCTGGCCATACCGAGGCGGGCTGCGACTTGGCGCGTCTGGCCGGGTTCGAACCCGCCGCCACCATTGTGGAAATCCTCAATGAGGATGGCACCATGGCGCGGCGCCCGGATTTGGAGGTGTTCGCTGAAAAACACGGCCTGAAAATTGGCACCATCGAGGATCTGATCCGTTACCGGGTGCAGAATGAGAAAACGGTCGAGCGCATTTTCGAGAAAGATGTGCAGACCGAACAAGGCCGTTTCCATCTGGTCGCTTACCAGGAACTGGCCAAGAACAGCATTCATCTGGCGCTGGTCAAGGGTGAGTTCACTGCTGACGAAGACGTTATGGTGCGCGTGCATCTGGAAAATGAACTGTGTGACCTGCTGGCTTTGCGGGAGCCGGGATGCGGCTGGCCCTTGCGCAGCGCAATGCGGCGCATCCATGAGGAAGGCAAGGGCGTCATTGTCATTCTGCGTGAACAAATCCAGCCGCAGAATGTGTTGGATCAGTTGAAAGGGTTTGAATCCCGTCTCGAAGTGCAGGACAATGCTTCCTCTTCACCGGCTGAATTGAAAACCTACGGCATTGGTGCGCAAATCCTTTCCGAGCTTGGCGTCCGCCGGATGCGGGTGATGAGTGCGCCGAAGCGTTTCCACGGGATTGCGGGTTTTGGGCTGGAAATTGTGGATTATATTCAGGGTTAAGTGAATAACCCCTTCACTTCTGTTTAAGCCATTCTTTAAAAACTGAATTGGGATTTGTAATGAGCTTCAATGTTATCGAAGGTGATTTCGCATCACAGGAAGCCAAATACGGCATTGTGGTGGCGCGGTTCAACAGTTTTATTGTGGAAAGCCTGTTGCAGGGTGCGGTTGACGCCCTTAAGCGCCACGGCGGTGTGCAAGGGCAGGACATCGATGTGGTGCGCGTGCCGGGTGCCTACGAGCTGCCGCTGGTGGCACAGGCGATGGCCGCCAACGGTGATTATGACGCCATTATCGCGCTGGGGGCGGTTATCCGTGGCAGCACCCCGCATTTTGATTATGTGGCAGGCGAAGCCTCCAAAGGGCTGGCGCAAGTCGGGTTGAGCCATGAATTGCCGGTCATTTTCGGCGTCCTGACGACAGACACCATTGAGCAGGCCATTGAACGCGCCGGTACGAAAGCGGGCAACAAAGGCGCAGAAGCGGCCCTTTCCGCCATCGAAATGGTTTCTTTACTGCGAAAGATCAGGAAGTAAGCGCAATATGGCGGGACACAGACCTCTCACGGATTCGCAGCAACTGATCGCCCGTCGCCGTGTCGCGCGGCGGCTGGCTATGCAGGGCGTTTATCAATGGCTGATCACCGGCAACGAATTCCAGGAAGTTTACCTGTATTTTCAGGAAGAGCCTGAATTGGCGGAGGAATTCCGCAAATCCGATGCAGCGTTTTTCCACAAGCTGTTGCGCTGCGCAATGGAAGGTGGCGAAGGCCTGGAAAGCCATATCGCGCCGCATCTTGACCGTAAGTTGTCTCAAGTCGACCCAATTGAGCATGCAATTTTGCGGGTGGCGACTTGCGAATTGCTGAATCACCTGGAAACCCCTTATAAAGTGGTGGTTAACGAATACGTCAACCTGGCGAAAAAGTTCGGGGCGGATCAGGCGCATAAATTTGTCAATGGCGTTCTCGACAAAGTTGCCGCCAACACCCGCGCGCCTGAAGTCGCCAGAAATCGCAAATAGCGCTTTGTGGCGGGGTTACGCCCCCGCTGCGCATAAAACCTTCCATCGGCTCTACACACATTCTGCACATCTGCACGGTATGCTTTTCATGGGCATCTAATAGTTAAATAAACAGGAGTGTGATTGATATGAATCCGATAATTGAAGCGATCAAGTATGATGACAAATTTCCTTCGCTGTTCCGGCAGGGGGTCAGGGTTCATCGCCCTTTGAAACGTGCGCCGCAAATGACCCATGAAGAGCGCATGTGGCGCTGGCGCCATCGCCTGGAGCAATTGTTTGCGCGGCAGGAATATTGATAGGGGCTTTTCCCCAAGGCAATGAGGCTTGCTGAAGCAACATTCCCCCTCCCGGAAGGCAGAACCGGGGAGGGGCATTGATCCTGCGCCTTCACTGACAAACACCAACAGTGCCTTTCCCGCCAACAGGAAGGGCGTTTTTCCAGCCTTCCACGCAGATATGCCTGAGCACGGCCATCAGGTATGTGTAATCTTTTTCGGGCAAGTTGAATGCGGGTTTCCTTGCTACCAATCCCGCAACAGTGGGCTATAATGCCACTCACACAAGAAACAAGCATCTAGGCGCAGCGGTTAGAACGACACATTTCCCAACAGGCTGGAGAATAATACGCATGAGCAACCAACAGGGTATCGATGAATCTTTTCTCGATGGCGAACACGCAATTTTCCTTGAGCAACTGTACAGCCAGTACCAACAGGATCCGGACGGCATGGATCCACAATGGCTGACATATTTCCAGCGCTTGGACGCCAGCCCGATCAGCAATGTTTCCAATGGCAAGGTGATGGAGCAACGCAGCGAACAGTTGCATGTTTCCCGCCTGATCAACGCCTACCGTTATCTGGGGCATCTGGAGGCGGACACCAATCCGCTCGGCGACTATGCCTACAAGGTCAAAGTGCCGCAATTGACGCTGGAGCATCACGAACTGCACAAAGTGCCGCTGGATACGGTGTTTGACCCTGGTTCCTTCAATATCGCGGCGAAGCCGACGCTGGGCAACATCCTGCACGCCTTGCGGGAAACCTACATCCGCACCATCGGCTTTGAGTATATGCATATCCTCGACATCCAGGAAAAGCGCTGGATACAGGCGCGCATTGAGCTGGATATGGGCAAGACCAAACTCAGCCATCCCCAGCGCCGCAAATTGCTGGAGAACCTGACGTCTGCGGAAGGTTTCGAACAATACCTGCATCGCCGTTATGTCGGCCAGAAGCGTTTTGGCCTGGAGGGCGGCGAAAGCCTGATCCCATTGTTGCAATCCATTATCCACGAAGGCGGCGAGCAAGGTTTGCAGGAAGTCGTCATCGGCATGGCGCACCGGGGCCGCCTGAACGTGCTGACCAATGTGCTGTGCAAGCCTGCTGGCGAACTGTTCAGCGATTTCGAAGGCAAGATGGAGGAAGGCTACACCGGCGACGTCAAATACCACAAAGGTTATTCGTCCGACATCAGCACGCCGGGAGGCCCGATGCATCTGGTGCTGGCGTTCAACCCTTCGCATCTGGAAATTGTCAGCCCGGTCATGGAAGGTTCGGTGCGCGCCCGTCAGGATCGCCGTCATGACATGGATGGCGACCAGGTGCTGGGCATTTCCATCCACGGTGATGCGGCGTTCGCCGGACAGGGCGTGGTGATGGAAACCTTCAATATGGCGGAAACGCGTGGTTACCGCACACGGGGCACCATTCACATCGTGGTCAACAACCAGGTTGGTTTCACCACCAGCACGGTTTCCGACAGCCGTTCGACCTACTATCCGACCGATGTGGCGAAAATGATCAATGCGCCCATTTTCCACGTCAATGGCGACGACCCGGAAGCTGTGGTTTACGTGGCGCAGGTGGCGTTGGAATATCGCCAGACCTTCCAGAAAGATGTGGTGATTGATCTGGTCTGCTACCGCCGCCTGGGGCATAACGAAGCCGATGAGCCGACCATGACCCAGCCGGTCATGTACGACATCATCCGCAGTTTGCCGACCACCCGCGCCAAATACGCCATGAAGCTGGCCGAGGAAGGCGTGGTCAGCGCCAGCGGGGCCAAAGGTTTGGTGGACGCCTACCGCACCAAGCTGGCGAATGGCGGCGTGACTTGCTGCAACAGCAAGACCCGCTCCAGCTTGCCGCCTGAATTGCAGACCAACTGGAAAGCGTATCTCGACCAACCGTGGCGCCAGCCTATTGAGACGGCTTGCAGCGCTGAACGTATCCATGCCTTGACAGCGCGCTGGGTCAGCCAGATCCCGGCGGATTTTGTGGTGCATCCGCGGGTGCTCAAGGTGTTGGAGGCACGGGTGGCGATGGGGCAGGGCAAGCAGCCTGCCGACTGGGGGTTTGGCGAGACGCTGGCTTACGCTTCCTTGGTGGAGGAAGGCTTTGATGTGCGCCTGTCCGGGCAGGATTGCGGGCGTGGCACGTTCTCGCACCGCCATTCGGTGCTGCATCACCAGAAGCGCCGCGAACAGTGGGTTCCGCTCCAGCATGTGGCGGATTTCCAGGCTAGGTTTACGGTGATTGACTCGGTGCTGTCGGAAGAGGCGGTGTTGGCGTTTGAATACGGTTATTCCACCGCCGAGCCGGAAACGCTGGTGATCTGGGAAGCCCAGTTTGGCGACTTCGTGAACGGCGCACAGGTGGTGATTGACCAGTTCATCAGCTCCGGCGAACAGAAATGGCAACGTTTGTGCGGCTTGGTCATGTTCCTGCCGCACGGCCTGGAAGGGCAGGGGCCGGAACATTCCTCCGCGCGTCTGGAGCGCTTCGTGCAACTGGCGGCGCAGGAAAACATGCAGATTTGCATCCCTTCCACCCCGGCGCAGGTGTTCCACATGCTGCGGCGGCAGATGATCCGCAAGTACCGCAAGCCGCTGGTGGTGTTCACGCCGAAAAGCCTGTTGCGCCATCCGCTGGCGGTCAGCCAGTTGGAGGAGTTCACCAATGGCAAGTTTGAAGTGGTGCTGGACGATGTGGACCTTGCTGTCATGGGCGGCAAGGAAAAGGTCAAGCGGGTCATTATGTGCAGCGGCAAGGTCTACTACGACCTGTTGGAAGAGCGCCGCAAAAATGGGCTGGCTGACATTGCCATTGTCCGCCTGGAGCAGCTCTATCCATTCCCGGCGCAGGAACTGGTTGATGTGATGGAACACTACCCGAGCGTTGAAAGCGTCATCTGGTGCCAGGAAGAGCCGGTCAATCAGGGCGCTTGGAATGGCATCAAGCACCGTTTCGAAGCCTACGATTATACAGAAGTGGTGTGCGTCAGCCGTCCGGCGATGGCGGCACCAGCGGTCGGCTCATTGTATATGCACCAGCGGCAGCAACAGGCGCTGGTGCGGGAAGCGCTGGGGCTGGAAGAGGGTTAACCTTTTTCTGTGTCCGTTATGGCGGTGGCGGCGTAGCTTAAACGCTCGCCACGCGCCAGCAGCATCTGGAAATAGGCGTCCACCATGCGGGCTTGTGCGGTGGTGTTTTCTTGGGCGTACATGTGTTGCCGGAAAGCATTGCCGTCGTGCAAGCCGTGCGTATACCAGGCGATATGCTTGCGTGCGATGCGGCAGCCGGAATATTCACCGTAAAACCGATAAAGTTCTTCCAGGTGCCCCAGCAACACTGTGCGGATTTCTTCCACCAGCGGCGGGGGCAGGAGTTCCCCGGTTTGCAGGTAATGCTTGGTTTCCCGAAATATCCACGGTCGGCCTTGCGCGGCCCGGCCAATCATGATGGCGTCTGCGCCGGTCAGTGTGAGCACCTGTTGGGCTTTTTGCGGGCTATTGATGTCGCCATTGGCGATGATCGGAATCCTGGCCTTGCGCTTCACTTCCCGTATCAGCTCGTAACGCGCCTGCCCGGTGTACAGTTGTTCACGGGTGCGCCCGTGGATCGCCAGCGCGGCGATGCCTGCCTGTTCCGCCATTTCCGCCACGCGCAGAATGTTTTCCTCACCGTTCGCATAGCCCAGCCTGGTTTTCAATGTGACCGGCGCATCCACGGCGGAAACCACCGTGTCCAGAATGCGTTTGACCAGATCTTCGTCTTTCAGCAGTGCGGAGCCAGCCAGCTTGCGGCAGACTTTTTTTGCAGGGCAACCCATATTGATGTCGACGATTTGCGCGCCATTGGCGACCTGGTAACGGGCGGCCTCTGCCAATGCTTGTGGCTCGGAACCGGCGATTTGTGCAGAAATGGGGGCAAGCTCGCCTTCAAAGTTGGCGCGGTGGAGGGATTTTTGCCGGGCGTACAGGGTGGCTTCAACCGTCATCATTTCACTGACCGCATGGCCTGCGCCGAAATGCTTGCACAGCATGCGGAATGGCCGGTCAGTCACCCCCGCCATCGGGGCGACAATGAGCGGGTTGTCAAGCGTGTAAGGGCCGATTTTCATGGGCGCGCAGTTTACCACAGCAAAATAGCAGCGTTATGCTAAAGTATTCCGCCATCAAGGCAACCACCTGCACGGAGAATCATTGTGCGTTTGAACGTAGAACAATACCGCAATTGGGATCACAAACGGATTACTTTGCTGGGCATGTCCGGCGTGGGCAAAACCTACATTTCCAGCATGTTGCGCAGTCACGGTTGGTTCCATTATTCCGGCGATTACCGCATTGGCACGCGCTACCTGGATGAGGACATTATGGATCTCATCAAAGAACAGGCGATGAAAGTCCCCTTCCTGCGTGACCTGCTGAAGAATGACTGGATTTATATCCGCAACAACATCCGCGTCAATGACCTTGGGCCGGTGCTGTCATTTGTCGGCAAGCTGGGCAACCCAGAACAGGGCGGTGTGCCGCTGGATGATTTCATGAAACGCCAGGCGCAATACCGTGACGCGGAAATTGCGGCGATGCACGATGTGCCGGAATTTATCCGCAAGGCGCAGCTCATTTACGGCTATTCCCATTTCGTCAATGACGCTGGCGGCAGCCTGTGCGAACTGGAAGAACCTTCCGTTTTTGAGACGTTGGCGGAGCATACCCTGATCCTTTATATCAAGGTGACGACCAAGGATGAGGAGCAAAAGCTGATTGAGCGCGCCCGCAGCGATCCGAAGCCATTGTATTATCGCCCTACGTTCCTGCGTGAAAACATGGCGGTGTATTTGCAGGAACAGGCATTGCAGTTCGCGGCTGAAATGGAGCCGGATGAATTTACCCGTTGGGTTTTCCCGCGCCTGTTCCATTCGCGCATTCCCCGTTATGAGGCGATTGCCCGCGATTACGGTTATACGGTGACGTCGGAGGAGGTCGCCCAAGTGCGTAATGAACGTGATTTCAATGCGTTGGTCGAGCTTGCCATCAGCCGCCACCAGCCATGACGAAGAGGTGAAGGGAAACAAATGCCATTAGTCGCACACACCAAACTGCCGACGTTCGAGCGGCTTAGGCAGGAAGGGCAGACCGTCCTGAGTGAAGATTACGCTTTCAATCAGGACATCCGCGAACTGCATATCGGTTTCCTCAACATGATGCCGGATGCGGCGCTGGAGGCGACCGAACGGCAATTCTTCCGGCTGGTGGGTGAGTCCAACCTGATTGCGCAGTTCCATATCCACCCCTTCACGCTGGAAGGCTTGCCGCGTGGCGACAAGGCGCAGGCGCACATCAGCCAGTATTACGACACCTTCGGGAACCTTCAGGATCAGGGGCTGGATGCGCTGATCATCACCGGCGCGAACCCGGTGGCGCAGCACCTGGAAGATGAGCCATTCTGGGATGGTTTGTGCGAAGTGGTGGCGTGGGCGCAGCAAAATGTCACCTCCACGTTGTGTTCCTGCCTTGCCAGCCATGCACTGGTGCAGCACTTGTGGGATGTCCGCCGCCGCCCGCTCGGTTTCAAGCGCTGGGGCGTGTACAGCCATGCCGTCACCATGCCGGAACACCCGCTGGTGAATGACCTCAACACCCGTTTCGATGTGCCGCATTCCCGCTTCAACCAGATTGACCGCGAACCGTTGGAGGCCATCGGCGTGCAGGTGTTGGTGGAAAGCGATGAGGCCGGCGTGCACATGGCGGTCAGCTCCGACCTGTTCCGCATGGTGTTTTTGCAGGGGCATCCGGAATACGATGCGATCAGCCTGTTGAAGGAGTACCGGCGCGAAGTCACCCGCTGGTTTGATGGTGTGCGCGCAGATTATCCGCCATTCCCGCAGAATTATTTGCGCCCCAAGGCCAAGGCGATCCTCAATGAATACCGGATGGCACAGGAAAGCGCCAAACGGCTGGGCAAACCGTTGCCGGATTTTCCGGAGAAGCTTCTCCTGTCGATGTTGCACAACACTTGGCGTGATACGGCCAAAGTGTTTTACAGCAATTGGATTGGCAAGGTTTACCAATTGACCAATAACGACCGCCGCAAGCCATTCATGGATGGGATTGACCCGGATGATCCGTTGGGGCTGCGTCACCCAAAAAATATAAGCCGGACCCGGTAATGAGATTCTGGAATGTTGGCTTGCTGGTCATTTCCATTTTGCTTTTGTTAGGCAGCGCCAAGGCCTTGCTGGATTATTGGCAATACGATGAAGTGGCGGCGGATGTGGCGCAGATGATGCTGCATCAGGTCAGTGCCGATGAAATACGCCAGCAGGTGCAGGATGCTATCAGTGATGACAATCCTGCGGACGCGCGCATGTATCTGCGGCTGGCGAAAACCTTCGGCTATGCGGTTGACCCTGCTGTCTATGAGCCTGAGTTGCAACGTCTGGAATCTCCATTGAACAGCGCCCGCCGCACGGTCAATGACTTTGCCGCCGGATTCTTGGACGGGCAGGGGGAATCCGCCGCCAGCGTTGCCGGGGCTGTGACTTCTGATTTCACGGTGGTGGGGGATGCGCGGGATTTGTGGGAGCAATACCAGCTTTACAGCAAGGGTGAGCCGGTCAATGAGCTGATTGTCACTTTGGCGGGCGTTGGCGTTGGCCTGACGGCGGCAAGTGTGATGAGCGCGGGTGCGGCGACACCCGCTAAGGGTGGGGTTTCCACCACCAAGTTGGCCGCACGGGCGGGCAGGCTGACACCGAAATTCCAGAAGTTTCTGTTGCGTGAGGGTAAAGAGGTTTTTGATTATAAAATGTTCATGCAAACGGCCCGTGCAGAAAAAAATCTGGATGGCATTGGTGCCGCAGCGCTGAAAGCCTACAACCCGCAAGCCGCCCGCGCGATCAAGCAAACGGTGGAACAGGTCAACAGCATTCGCAGGGCAAGTTCTACTGCTGATGCTTTACACATGTTGAAATATGTTGATAATGGTGAAGAACTGGCTCGTTTGGAAAAGCTTAGTTTCAAGTATGGCTCTGAAACCAAAGGCATCTTGAAAGTTCTCGGTAAAAGCGCAATAGGTACTGTGCGGATATTGCGCAAATCCACTGAACTTTTGGTAAGCATTTCGGCCACGGTGTTATCGTTTATCGCTTTTTTGGTATCGCTTGGCGGTATTCAATCGAAAAACTTATTACGATAATCCACCAATTCGATGGAATTTTGACCTAAATTCGCACACTAATTACGTTATTATTAATATTATTTTTAGCGCAGTAAGGTCATGGGAGTACTTGCTTTTAGGGATGCGGCTCATCTCGTATCGCGCACAGGGCTGGGCGCGGAGTGGGACAGCATCAAACAATTGGAGGGGCGAGAACGGCAGAATGCTGTGGAGCGTGTTTTACTGACGCCTGCTGCCCCTTTGAAGCCCGCCCCGGCGATGACGCCTTGGTTCAAGCTTGAGCCGATGCGCCTAAATGATATGAAAAGCCGCAATTCCGCGTGGTCGATCGCGCAAAATGAAGGCAAGCGCTTGCAGGCATGGTGGGTTGAACAGATGCTCACAACCAATACGCCTTTTGTGGAACGTATGACGTTGTTTTGGCACAACCATTTTACCTCCTCCATCCAGAAGACCTTACAGCCCAGCCTGCTTTACCAGCAAAACCTGTTGTTGCGCAAACATGCCCTAGGAAGATTTGGCGATTTATTGCACGCTATTGCGCGGGATCCGGCGATGTTGGTGTATCTGGATTGTTACCAGAACACCAAAGACCAGCCGAATGAAAATTTTGCGCGCGAATTGCTGGAATTGTTCACGGTCGGGCGTGGCCAGTACCGCCAATCTGACGTCCAGGCCGCTGCGAAAGCGTTTACGGGTTGGGGGGTGGATAACAATACCGGCAAGTTTGTGATGCGCACCGCCCATCATGATGGCGGCGGTTCGGCCTTTTTGGGCAAAACCGGTAATTTTTCCGGTGATGACGTTATCAATATTTTGCTGGCTCACCCGCGCACCGCCGAGCGCATCACTGAAAAATTCTGGCTGGCATTTGTCAGCAACCAACCGAAACCTGCTGTTGTCAGCGCCTGGGCGCAGCAATTCCGCCAGTCGGGTTATGACATCAAAACCTTGATGCGCACGTTGTTGAACAGTGAGGATTTCTGGGCGGAACAGAACCGTGGCACCTTGGTCAAGTCGCCGGTGGAATTGGTCATTGGCACTGTGCGCATGATCCCGTATCCGCGCGAATCCACCCCGGAAATGCTGAATCTCTGCCGCTTGCTGGGGCAGGAGCTGTTTGACCCTCCCAATGTCAAAGGCTGGACTGGCGGCGATAACTGGATCAACACCCAGACCTTGCTGGTGCGCAACGCTTATCTGGCAAAATTGTCGCGTGGCAATCTGAATGAAAATGTTGCAACAAATCTTAAACTGCCTGCCGCGCCCGATGAACAATTAGTCGAGTGGATGTTGCCGGTCAAGCCGCTCAAGCCATTGCCGACAATACCGGGAGCGCGGCGCTTGGTGCGTTCGTTGCTGCTTGACCCGGCTTTCCAGGTGTCCTGAAACATGATGCGGATATGTTCTGAATGAATCGTCGAGAATTTTTGGGCATGGCAGCCTTGCTGCCATTGTTGGGTTCTTTGCCTATCCAGGCATTGGCGGCTCCAGGGGAAGCCAAGGGCAACCAACGCATCTTGGTGCTGGTCAAGTTGGCGGGTGGTAACGACGGGCTCAATACCCTGGTGCCTTACACTGACCCATTGTATTACCAGTACCGCCCAACCATTGGCATCCCCAAGCATCAGGTGCTGGACATTGGGCAAAATTACGGCTTGAACCCTTACCTCAAGGCGCTCCAGCCATGGTGGGGCAAAGGCAATTTGGCTTGGGTGCAAGGGATAGGCTACCCGCATCCGGATCTTTCCCATTTCCGCTCCATCGACATTTGGGAAACCGCCGTCGACTCTGGCAGTTATGCCGATAGTGGTTGGCTGGGAACGTTATTGCCTGGCTGTAAACCTGGCCTGCATGGGATAGTCATTGGCGACAACAGCGGGCCGTTGCTGGGGAAGAATTGCCATACCATTGCAATGGAAAGCCCGCAGACGTTCTTGAGCCAAATCAGGTTATTGGAGGATATGCCGCCCGCTGGCAACAACCCCGTGCTTGCGCATTTGACCAATGTCCAACACCAGCTGTATGCGGCGGGTGAACAGTTGAGTACAAAATTGCAGCGTCCGGTCGCGTTGGGGATGAATTTTTCCACCAGTGAGATTGGCCGCGACCTGGAGGCGGTGGCCAAAATGATCCTCAGCGGCGTGGACGCCACGGTGTATATGGTGACGCTGGATGGTTTTGACACCCACACCAGCCAAGCCAATGTCCAAAGCAACCTGCTGAACCATCTGGCTGGCGCGCTGGATTCCTTTGCCCAGGCGATGCAACGTGGCGGCCGCTGGAATGATGTCCTGTTGATGACTTATTCGGAGTTCGGGCGGCGTGTGCAGGAAAACCATGGCAAGGGCACTGACCATGGCGCTGCGTCGGTGCAACTGGTCATGGGCGGCAAAGTGCAGGGGGGGATCTATGGCGACCGGCCTGACCTGAAACAGCTGGATGGCGATGGCAACCTGCAATATACCGTCGATTTCCGCAAAGTGTATGGCACGGTGGCGAAAAACTGGCTGGGGCAGCGGCATCCGTGGGAACAGTTTGGCGTGCTGCCGTTTGTTTAAGTTTGGGGGCTGTTCCGGCATAATCGCCTTCCTGCAAAGTAACAGAAAGGCGCTCCCATGTGGTTTAAAAACCTCTACCTGCTTCAATTGAACCATGATTTCACCCTGACCCCGGAAGAATTGCACACCGCCCTTGAGGGCAAGCCTTTTCTCGGTTGCGGCAAGGAGCTGCGTGAAGCCAGCGGCTGGGTTTCCCCGTTAGGCCGCAACAGTGAACAGCTGGTGCACGTTGCCAATGGTTATATGCTGATCACGCTGGCACACCAGGAAAAAATGTTGCCTGCATCCGTCATCCGTGAGGAACTGGAAGCGACCGTGGCGGAAATTGAAGAAAAGGAAGGCCGCAAAGTCGGTAAGCGCGAAAAGCAGGACTTGCGGGATGAAATCGAGTTTGAACTGTTGCCGCAAGCGTTTACCCGCACCAAAAAACTGGATGCGTGGATCGACCCGCAGCATGGTTGGATGGTGCTGAACACGTCCTCTTCCACTCAGGGTGAACGCCTGACGCATCTGTTGCGCAGTAGTTTGGGCAGTTTGCCAGCAACACCGCCGAAAACCGACCTGAGTCCTGCAATCCTGATGACCCAATGGCTGGCGGAGGAGGGCAGTTTGCCTGCCCCATTTATGCTGGGTGAAGACTGCGAACTGCGTAGCCAAGGCGATGAACAGCGGGTGGCGGTGTTCAAGCGCCATGAGTTGACGACTGAGGAAGTGCAGACAAACCTCGCCAATGGCAAGGTTGTATCCAAACTGGGGCTGGTGTGGGATGAAAAGATCAGCTTCATGCTCAGTGACGATCTGGCCATCCGCCGGGTGCGCTTCTTGGATGTGCTGGAGGACAGCCTCAAGGATGCTGACCCGCAAACACATGCCGAAAAGCTGGACATTGAATTCAGCCTGATGACGGGTGAGGTCACCCGGCTGTTGGCTGATCTGATGCGCTGCTTCAGGGCAGAAGAGCCTGCCTGATCTTTTCGATCCGCGCTGTCTGGCCTGCCAACGTGATGGCAGGCATGCCGCCTAGCGCATACCACTGTTTCAATAGGGGTAGTGCGCGGGCTGAAGGGTTACTGGTTTCCTTACGGCTGAGCATAGCTTCCGACAGTTGGGAAACCTGATATTTCATCCGCGCCTGTTGAAACTCCACAGGCGTTTCCAAGCCCAGCAAAACTTCCAGTTGCAGGCACAGCAATTCCCCTGTGGAGCGGTTGGCGATCTGTTGGTCGGCACTGGTTTCCACCTGCTTGTGATGGGAGGATGCCTCGGCCAGCGCATCCAATTCCGCCAATTGCTGTTGTTGGCGTTCGAGTTCCCGCTGGCGTTGTTCAGCCGCTTGCTTGGCGTTTTCCTCAAGCTGGGTCTTGTGTTCCTGTTGCTGCTGTTGGCGTTCTTCACGGGCGCGGGCGAACAGCATGTCCATCGGCTCGCGGAACTGTTTCCACAAGCGTTGTTCGTCAGATGAGCGGGAGGCCAAGGTGATATGCCAAGCGGTTTGCAGCCGTTTGGCCTGTTCAATGGCTTGGGCAGTGTCCGCTGTGTCCAGTAATGCCTTGGCTTGCGCAACAAGTTGTTCGCGTTCCTGCCAGTTGCGGGCGCGTTCGGCCTTGAAATGTATTTCCAGCGCATCCATGGCGGCGTTGAAACGCCCATTGATTGCCTTCCAGTCCCGATGGCTGACTGCGCCGATGTCTTTCCATTGTTTGCGCAGTTGGTTGAGCTGGGTTTGCAGGCTGCGCCAGTCGACGTTGACCCAGTCTGTTGCGTTGTCCATCGCTTCTAGCTGGATGCAGATGGCTTGACGCTGTTCAAGATTGGAGTCCCGTTGTTGGGCTTGTTTGGCGAAGTATTGCTTGCTGGGTTCATAAGCGGCGGTGACGGTGGAATCAAATTCCTTCCATAAAGCGCGTTGTTGGCTGGGCTCCATGTGCGCAAGTTTGCGCCACTCTTCGCGCAGCGTCTGGATTTTCTGGGCGCGCTCCTGTGGGTCAATATCGTCCTCTTCGCGCAAATGTTCCGCGCTTTCGATCAATTGCTTGCGCACTTGATCCGTGCCCCAGCGCCGCCAGTCCTGAATCTCCCGCAGGAAAGGCGCAAGCATCTGGAGGCGGCGGTGAACGAAGGCGGTATCTTTGCTGGGTAACGCGGTTTCCTTCAAATCAACAGTCAGTGCCTTGTGGATTTCAATGGCTTCCCCGTATTGTTCGTTTTCCAGATGGCTTTCCAGTTTTGCCAAGGATTCGCGCAGCGCTTGTAGGGTGTTTTCCTGCTGTTGTTTTTGTTTTTCCAGCCGGTTGTTCAGGGCGGCTATGGAACGGTGGAAGTGCTGTTCCAGTTCTGACAACCTGTTGCGCATGGCGCGGGGACGTTTGCTGCTAGTCCATTCAGTTTGCAGGCTGAGTATGTCCTTGCTGTGAATGGGGCGCTTCTGTTCTTTCAGCCCATTGGCTTTTTCATCCAGTTTGGCGAGCGTTTCCAGCGCCTGTAAGTCATCGGCTATGGCGTTGCGTAGCCCTATCATTTGCTGGCGTTGCTGACGCCATGCCGTTTCCAGTTTTGCCTGTTCTTCGATAGGCAGCTTTTCTTGCTGCTCCCAGCCTTGCGCCAGGGAGGCAAGATTAGCATCAAGCGTGCTGAGATTCAGTAGTTCGGGGTGTGCCTGTAGTTGGTGTAGCAGTTCTGTGGCGGCAGATAGCAGTTGTTGGCGATTTTCGCGGATGGGGCGCAGGTTTGTTTCCTGCATTTCATGCGCGCCCAAGCGTTGCATGAAGGTTTCTTCCGCAGTGAGGAAGCGTTGCTGCTGCGTTGCAGTAGCCTTGCAGGCCAGTTTGCGCCAGCCTTGCTGCAAGACTTTCAATCGGGTCTTGTCTTGTTCCCAGGAGCCATTGCCACCTAAATTTTCAGCTTCTGTGCATAGATCCTCAATTTCCGCCAGTTGCTGCTGATGTTGCTGCTCGTCTTCAATCCGTTCCTTGATCAGTTGGCGCAGGCGCTTATTATTTTTTGCATGGGTTTTTTCCAGGGTTTTCAGTTTCTCAAAATCCTGGAGGTGCTTTGCAGCTATATATTGGATTTCGCGGGAAGGGTCATTGCTGGCGATAGTGAACAGCAACTCTTGGTCATCGATGATGCTGATAGCCTGATGCCGCAGTTTTACGCCACGGCCAGGGTCGTTGGCAATGCTTTTCAGCAAGTCAGGGGTTTGCAGCCACTGGAATATGTCCGCCAGTAAATTGTCATGGTGGCGATCCGTGGCGGCCAGCCCAACAATACGCTGCTTGGCGCGTTCCCCGATGGAGCCTGGCGCATGACCGAGCTGCACCAGTGTTGGCAGATGGGTCAGCCTCTCGATGGCTTTCATGCGGACAGCGCTATGCGGATCTGTCTGCGCCAGCCGGATCAGTTCAATACTGTCGCCAGCCAGCGAATCCAGTGCTTGGATACGCACTTTCTCATCGGCATGCTGCCATTTTGGTTTGAAAAAATTCCCTAACATTGCACTACGCTTATTATCGCTTTATCGGGCTGGTGAAGTTTACTTGACGCGCATTCCAGGCACCGCGCCACTGTCCGGCTCCAGGATGAACAAGTCTTTGCCACCCGGCCCCGCCGCCAGCACCATACCTTCCGACACGCCGAAACGCATCTTGCGCGGGGCAAGGTTGGCAACCATGACGGTCAGGCGGCCTTCCAGATCCGCTGGATCATACGCTGATTTGATGCCCGCAAATACATTGCGCATTTCCCCGCCAATATCAAGGCTCAGTTGCACCAATTTGTCGGCCCCTTTGACAGGTTCGGCTTTAACAATTTTGGCCACGCGCAAGTCAATTTTGGCGAAGTCATCATATTCAATGCCGGGGCTAATCGGGTCATCAGTCAGAGGGGAAGCAGGCTTGGCAGTTTCTGGCGCGGTAGGGGGTGCGGCTTGCTTATTGTCTTCGAGCATGGCTTCCACCATCGCTGTTTCCACACGGGTCATGAGTGCGGTAAATTTGTTGATTTCATGATGGGTCAATGGTGTCGTGACGGTTGCCCAAGTCAATTCACCAGCGTTCAGGAAGCTTTCCACATCTGCCGCCAGTTGTGGCAACACCGGCTTGAGGTAAGTGACAATGGCGTGGAACATATTGATGCCCTGAGTGCAGACATCCTGTACTTGCGCCAGTTTGTGTTCATCTTTTGCCAATACCCATGGTTTTTGTTCGTCAACATATTGGTTGGCTTTGTCAGCCAACGCCATGATTTCCCGCATGGCCTGATTGTAACGGCGGCTTTCGTAGAGTTCGGCGATATGTCCGGACGCATCGATAAACTCTTGATACAAGGCGGTGTCCGGTAGCGCATCTGACAGTTTGTTGCCAAAACGCTTGTTGATGAATCCGGCGCAACGCGAAGCGATATTAACCACCTTGCCAACGAGGTCACTGTTCACCCGTGCGATGAAGTCTTCAAGGTTGAGGTCAATGTCATCCACGCCATTGCTGAGTTTGCTGGCGAAGTAGTAACGCAGCCATTCTGGGTTGAGGTGCTTGAGGTAGCTTTCTGCCTGGATGAAAGTGCCACGCGATTTGGACATTTTTGCGCCATTGACAGTCAGGAAGCCATGGCAGTTGACCGCAGTCGGTGTGCGGAACCCGGCTCCATGCAGCAGTGCAGGCCAGAATAGCGTGTGGAAATAGGCGATATCTTTGCCGATGAAGTGATATACCTCTGCATCGGAATCTTTTTGCCAGAACGAATCGAAGTCAACGCCTGTACGCCCGCACAGGTTTTTGAAGCTGGCGAGGTACCCGATTGGGGCGTCCAGCCAGACATAGAAGTATTTGTCTTCGGTGTCAGGAATCTTAAAGCCCCAGTATGGCGCGTCGCGGGACACATCCCAGTCGCTCAGGCCGTTGTCGGACTCGAACCATTCCATCTGCTTGTTGGCGATTTCCTTTTGCACCGCGCCACTGGACAAGAAATCGCGCAGGAAAGCTTCGAAATGCCCCAATTTGAAGAAATAGTGTTCGGTTTCTTTTTCCACTGGCTTGGAGCCGGAGATTACGGAAACCGCATTTTTCAAGTCGGTTGGGGAGTAAGTGGCACCACACACTTCGCAATTGTCGCCGTACTGGTCAGCAGCGCCGCAACGGGGGCATTCGCCTTTGATGAACCTGTCCGGTAAAAACATTCCTGCCTGTTCATCATAAGCTTGGCGGATGATGCGCCGTTCAATATGGCCGTCATCACGCGCTGCTTTATAGATGTATTCGGAAAAATAGCGGTTTTCTTCGGAATGCGTACTGTAATAGTTGTCGAAACCAATCCTAAACCCAGCAAAGTCGCGCTTGTGTTCTTCACCGATGCGGGCAATCAATTGTTCTGGCGTGATCCCTTCCAGTTGGGCGCGCAACATGATCGGTGTTCCATGGGTGTCATCAGCACAGACATAATGGCACTCATTGCCCTGTAATCGTTGGAATCTGGCCCAAATGTCAGTCTGGATGTATTCAACCATATGGCCGAGGTGGATTGGGCCGTTGGCGTAGGGCAGGGCGCTGGTGATGAGAATTCTTCTTGGCTTCATTGCTTGGGTCTGATTATCCTTATGGAGCATGATAAGGTATCAGGTTGTGTGGGTTGGCGCCACTGCTGGAGAGGTGCCGTATGCCAGCCCAAAATTACCATTAATATTACAAATGCTTTGATAAAATCAGTATGACTATAGAATGCCCCTTAATCCAATACATGTAATGAATCCAGCATTAACTAGATAATTATTTTTATCGATTTTTGTTTTTATTCTATACTTGGTGATCATTCTATAACCCCAACTGTTCATCTCATCAAGGACAACATAATGAACATGAACCCAATCAGCGTTAACAGCTTCGACAAATTTCAGGGCTTGAAGTGCGGGAGCTGGCTGGTGGCCAGTCTTTTGGCTTCATCACTACTGGCTGCCTGTGGCGGCGGTAGTTCATCTGCTGATGCTTCCCAATCATCAACGGCGGCAGCTCAAGCGGCGGCGCAGGCAGCGGCAGCCCAAGCAGCAGCGGCTGCTGCGGCTCAAGCGGCAGCCCAGGCGGCGGCTGAACAGGCGGCGGCAATGGCAGCAGCCCAGGCTGCGGCTGAAAAAGCGGCGGCTTTGGAAGCAGCACGGGAGGACGCAAATACGGCAGCCACTCAAGCGGCGGCTGATGCAAAAGCGGCGCAAACTGCCAGTGATACGGCTGCATCAGCGGCACAGCAGGCAGTGAAGCAAGGTGCGGCGTACCAGGAAGCCAGCCAGTCATTAAGCCAAGTGCAAACATATGCGTCACAAGCTAGCGATGCCGCGCAACAGGCGGTGAACCAGCAAAAAATTGCTTCCCAAGCAGAGCAGGATGCAAAGAACGCACAAGATGTGGATGTGGCGACGCAAGCAGTTAAAAAAGCCCAGGCAGCAGCAAAGGCTGCCCAGGATGCGCGCAAAACTGCCGAGCAAGCCCTGACAAACACCCAAACAGCAGCAAAACAGGTGGCGGCGGCTGTCCAGGCAGCGTTGGCATCCCACTATGTCAAATTGGATGCAGGCGGTAATGAATTGTCATCGTCAGCCACTTCCTGGTCGTGTGTGAAAGACAAGAACACCGGTTTGGTATGGGAAGAAAAAACCAATGACAACGGTCTGCGGGATAAGGACTGGCGTTATCGGCACATGCATAACTACGGTGGCTATGGCAACTACAAAGACACCAACGGCAAGGTGTTGTGTGAGGGTCTGAATGGCGTTTGTGACGCCTACACTTATGTAAATGCCGTCAATGGCACAGGATTGTGTGGCAGAAATACTTGGCGTTTGCCGCTGCCGAAAGAGTTCGGCACCATTGCCCAAATTAATTCGGGTTCGGTGCCGCCGCATATTGACCTGAATTACTTCCCGGAAACAATCAACATCCCAACCAAAGGCGCATACTGTAGCGAGAACGTTGATGGCGCGGAACATAATTATCAAGGCGTTGATTTCGGTTTGCCCATCCTTTATGACAAATATCCGAACGAAGCCCCTGCCAATGTCCTGGGTGTCAGCATTCTGGTGCCTCTCAGGTTCTATGGGGAAATTCAGGACGGTTTGGTAAACAATCCTGGTCAGGCTTCCAACTGGATTTGCTATTCCCGTTTGGTCAGCAGCCGCTAACGGAAAAGGAACATAACCCCATGGAAATTAACAGCTCCAACAAACTTCAGGGCTTGAAAAATAGTGGCTGGCTGGTGGCTGGCGTCCTGACATCATCAATATTGACTGCTTGTGGAGGCGGTGGCGGCCCTTCTGCTGAAGAACTGGCTGCACAAGCCGCCGCTGCCCAGGCCGCCGCCGCTCAAGCTGCTGCTGCCCAAGCCGCTGCTGCCCAAGCCGCCGCCGAGCAGGCTGCCGCTGCCCAAGCTGCCGCCGCTCAAGCAGCAGCAGACAAGGCGGCAGCGATTACCGCAGCACGTCAGGTAATCAGCGATGCGGTGATTGCCGCTGGCAAAGAAGCCCAGTCAGCCCAAACGGCCAGTTCCACCGCCCAAAGTGTGGCGAAACAGGCGGAACAGCAAGCTTCTTCATACCCTGAAGCCGCTACATCGCTGGCAGCGACAAAGGAGTCTGCGTTGCAAGCATCCCAAGCTGCCAATAGTGCGGCAGAGCAGAAAACAATCGCTGAATCGGCCGAGACGGATGCGCAAAATTCCCAAGATCTTGCGGTGATCCAAGCAGCGGCCCAAAAAGCCAAAAGTGCAGCGGATAGTGCGAAGACAGCGCGTTTGGCTGCGGAAAAGGCATTGCAATCCACCCAAACCGCTGCCCAAAAAGTTGCTGCCGACGTGGCCGCTGCCCAGGCAACCAGGCGCTATACCAAATTGGACGCCAACGGAAATGCGTTGCCAATGACAGCTTCTTCCTGGTCTTGTGTAAAAGACAACAACACTGGCTTGGTGTGGGAAGAAAAGACCAATGATGGTGGTCTCAGGGACAAGAATTGGCGTTACCGGCATTTGCATAACTCCGGCGGTTACGCTGGCACGGTGGATTATAACGGTAAGGTTATGTGCAAGGGTTTAGGGTTTTGTGACCCTTACACCTACATCAGTGCGGTTCAGGGGCAGGCATTGTGCGGACGCACCTCGTGGCGTTTGCCGGTAAAAAGCGAATTTGGCACCATCGCCAAGATCAATAGTGGTGGTGTTCCTCCACATATTGACCAATCGGTATTTCCAGACGTGATCAATAAGCCCTACGAGGCTGCCTACTGTACCGAAAACATGATTAGGGATCCGGCAGAATGCGGATATGCGGCGGGCACGGAGGTGCATTATAATTCTGATGGCCGCATAGAATGCAACTACCAAGGTGTGGATTTTGGCCTTCCACTTCAGAATGGAATCCAAACCCAAAGTAATCTGGAAATGAGCATTTTGGTGCCTCTACGTTTCTATGGAGAGGTGCAAGATGGCAAACCATTGTGGCCAAGCGCCAACTGGATTTGTTACACCCGTTTAGTCAGCAGCCGGTAAACAGCTGAATCTGACATCCCGGTAGTTCCTGGTGGGGCGGCCTATGTTTTATAGGCCGCCCCATTTTTTTATGCCTTATTGGGATAAGCCTCCCCGCACAATGTAGTTGGCGGCAAAGTTGGGGTTGAGGGGATGCAGGATGATATTGCCCATCAACAGGCTGGTGTCATTGCCTGGCCCCGTAAACAGGGTTTTGCCATCCAAATTCAGGTCTGTCAGCAGGTAGCCTTTCATGATGTGGTTGGTATTGCCTTGCAGGTTATCCATCGCAGTAATAACGCCGCTCAGTAAAGAGGTCACATCATTGCCTGGCCCATTGGCGGTCAGGGTGTTGCTGCCATTGACATCGCCAGCCCACAGCATGGCGGTTTTGCCAGAAATCAGACGGGCTTCATCACCCCTAACAGCAGTGGAGCTGGAGGCAAAGTTGACCATCCTGACACTGTGATCCAGGCTGAGTGGGCTGGCTGTGATCGCACCCAAATGGTTGCGGTGACGCACGCTGACGTAGTAATTGCCTGCTTTCACATTGGCGAAGTGCAGGTCGGGCGAGCCGGTCTGGGCGTCCACCACTTGGCCATCACGCCGCAACATCAGGGCGCGGGTGGCGGCAATACTGGTGGGGCTGGTGCGCAGATCCACCAACACCCAGTCCACAATGGCGCTATTGCCAGTGGTTTCCTGCACTAGACTGCTGAGGGTTTCGGTTCCTGAGTAGTTGAACGGCGCGGCTGTGTAAGGCTGTTTGGACGGGAGTAGCCCCAGCGCGTTCAGATCGCCAGACATCAGGCCGCTGCTGCTGTCATATGCCCCTTGCAGCAGGGTCTTGACGTTGAGTAACGCGCCATCATCCGCAGGGTTGTTCACCACAGTGATCCGGAACAGTTTGCTTTCGCTCAAGCCGCCGCTGTCCGTCACGGTGACCTGTACCTCGTAGACATTGTCGCGGTTGGTGTCGGTCGGCGCATCATAATCCGGTGGAGCGCGGAACTTGAGGACGCCGCTGGCAGGCTCAACCGACAGCAATCTGGCATCGGCACCGCCGGTAATGCTGTAGGCCAGGCCATTGCCCTCCACCGTACCGGCATCCGGATCTTGTGAGGCAATGTCCAACACTGCCGCTGAAGAATCCTCATTGAAGGAAACCGCAGTTGCGGAGGTGATGGCAGGTGCCTCATTGACATTCGACACCTGCACGCTGAAATCGCGGGTATAGCGCTGGCCGTCGGCGTAGGTCGCCGTGATCTGGAACTGGTAAACATTGTTTTTGTCACTGTCCAACGGCAACTCATAGTCGCCTGGATTGGGCTGATCGTCCGGCTGCACAATAGCGCGGGTTTCTGCCTCCAGTGGGGCGTTTCTGGTGATGATGATGTTGTATTCAATGAATTTGACTGTCGCGCAATCCAGCGTGGCACCGGTGACAGGAGCGGTGATGGTGAACATGGCTTTGTCCGCACCGCCGCTGACAACATAGTTGATGGGGTTGCCGTTGCTGTCTTTCGCCTTCAGAAAGGTAATTGTGGGGTAATTTTCATCAACAACCATGTCGGCTCCTGAGCCGCTGGTGAGTTCCGTGCAGACGGCGGTTGCGGCGCTGTTGCGGACGCCAGAAAATTCAGAAGTGGGGCCAAAGCCGCCTGGGTCGTTGCCCTTGCGGGTCAAGGTGGCGGCAATGAACGCTCCTGAAGCCACTGGTTGGTTGGCGTTGAATACGCCTTTGAAGTTTTGGGCACCGGTTCCGGGATGGGTAATGTCCTTGTAGCCGAGGAAGGTCTGGCCCTCGCCATTGCCAGACGGATCTTTGGCGGCGCTGGTGAAGACTTCCAGCCGATAGCTGCCTGCCGGAACGTCCAGGGTAAGGTCATAGGTGATGACGCGGGTTCCGTTGGTGCCGAAAGCATTGATCGGGGTTTCCGGATAGTTGAGCAGGCTGTTCGGCCCGCTGTCCGCATCGCCGCTGTCATTGGCGGTGACCCCGTCATTGGCGAGGTCGATGCCCAGGCCACCATTGGCGTAGATAGAGTTGCCCAGGATTGTGTTGTCCAGGGCAGCGTTGCCAGTAACTGCCACGCCGCTGCCGCCACTGCCAGTGATGACGTTGCCATCGCCGTTGTTTGGCCCGCCAATCATATTGCCTGCCGTGTCATTGAGCAAAACGCCAGTCCCGCCAAATTGCTGGATGGTGAGTGCCTTGACCAAGCTATGGTCGCTACCGGTGGTCAGGGTCAGTCCATTGACTGATCCAGCGGCGGAGCCGTTCAGGCGCAGAACCGGCGTGCCAACGAAACCGCTTTGGGTAGAGCCATCCAGCGTCAGCTTGCTGGTAATGACGGGCAATTGGCTCTTCAGGGCGATATTCCAATAGTTCCCCGTACCATTGTAGTTCGGGTCGCTGGTGGACAGCAGCAAGATGGCGTTTTCAACGCCCGCCGGACGCCCACTCTGTGCTAGGGTGGTGTCCCCTCCCAACAGGTTGGCGTTCAACAGGAATTGGCGTAGCGAACCCTGGCCGGAATCATTGGCGTTAACGACCGTATCAAAGTTAAAGCCGAAGTCCACATTTTTGACACTAGAGCCGGTCAGGGAGATTTTTTGCAGCACTTGGGCCGGTTTGCCAGCCAGTGCGCCGCCGCTGAACACCAAGGTTGAGGTGTTCAGTGTGGAGGAACCCGAGTTGGCAGCGCCGTCAGCGCTGGCAGGTTTACGTCCGCCGATTTCATTCAGCACAGCAGTTGTGCCATTGCTGCGGTAGGTCATAACCCCCAGTTCGGATCCATTGGCATTGGCGCGGCTGGAGTTGACCGTATCACTCACCACGCGCACGAAATAATCGGCGTCTGGCAGATTCGGCAGTTTGTACGAGCCATCCGCGCTCGTGGTGGTGTTGGCCACATAGGCACCAGTGCTGTCATATACTTCGACGGTTGCACCCGCAATGCCAGCAGTTCCTGTTGCACCAAACGCCCTGCCGTTGCCGCCGCCATAGTTCACGTCATCGAACACGACCCCGGAGATAGTGCTGCTGCAAATGGCGGTGCCTTCCACCAACTCATCAATTTGCGCTGCGGTCAGCTTGAAGCCAGCTGTGACTGAAATAAAGCGGCGCGGCGTCGCTTGTGAACCTTCAGGATCTTTCGGGTTGGCCTCGATTTTGCCGGTATAAGCTCCGCCTGCCGATGCAATGGCGGCGGAAGCGGCGATGTCCGTTGGATTAGGGTTGAAGCTGACCACGGAGAAAGAAACGCCCTCCGCTTTCAGCTGATTGTAGATGGTGAAGCTGGACCCGTCGTTCGGTTCAGCGCCGGAGCCGACTGGGTCGATCAGCATGGAAATGTCGGATGGGGTTCCGTCACCATAGCGGACAGCGTCCGTCATCAGGACAATCTGCAAGGGTGTGGACGTATTGTGGGACATTTCTTTGAGCGGGCTGACAATATAGTTGGAGGCGGTGGAGGCCTTGCCATCCAAGGCGTAACGTATCTGCTGCAAGGCTCCAGCCAGATGATCCGCGCTCCATGCGCTGTTATAAGCCCCGCCGACACCGAAGCGGCGTACAGGCGTGCTCATGGCCGCATTCGAAAAATCGCGCTCGATATAAACATATTGTCCGCCGCTGACCAGTGAGTATGGTGGGCCGCCAAAGTGTGCAGTGGCGATGCGGTTGGCTGGGTTGTCCGCCAGCAATTGTGAACCGACGGTTTTGATGGTTGCTGAAAAGTCCGCATACTCGGAGGTTGTGATAGACCCGGAGTTGTCCACAATGAACAGGATGTCGGAACCGCCGGTTGCCGCACAACTGCCTGAGCCAACAGGTGGAGGCCCACCGATGATGGCCGTTGTTGGGCCGAACTCGGATGTGCCTGCCGCCGCCAATGTTGCTGTCGCTGTGAGGTAGTCGCCTTCGGCAAGGTTGGCAGGGACAGGGACGGAGAACTGGAATGCCTGCATGCCGGTATGGTTGTTGCCGTCAACGCCTGGAATAGAACAACTGCCAGCATCGGAATCAGCCGCACTGCCTTCGACCAGGCTGCCCACATAGGTCTGGCCTTCACCATAGTCGGTGGAAAGGCCAAAGCGATTGGCTCCAGGTGTGGCTGCGCCGCCAAGGCTGACATCAGCCTTGAAGAATTCGACGACAGCACCAGCAGGCGCGCAGCCACGGGCAACGATATTGCCATTTGACAAGGTGATTTGTTGCAATACTGGGAAATTGAGCAATGTGTTGGCACCGCTGTCAGCATCATTCGCGTCGTTGACCGTCACGCCATTGTTGCCCAGATCAATCCCTAAGCCGCCATTGGCGTAAATGCTGTTGGCGCTGATAACGACGTTGGTGACGCTGTTGTTCGCCAAGCTGACGCCAGCAGCCGTGTTGTAGGCGATGATATTGCCTGCCCCGGCACCTGCGCCACCAATGGCATGTCCACCCGATACGCCATAATCCATGATGCCAGCGCCGTTGCCGATGGCTTCCCCGTTGACGCCAACGCCGATCCGGTTGCCCTGGATGATGGCGTTAGCCAGCCCAGGCCCACCGCTTGTGAAGCCTAATTCAATGCCATTGTTTTGGTTCCCGGCAATGATGTTGTCCAGAATTTTGGTTCCATAACCACCTTCGGTATCGATGCCGGTAGTTCCGTTGCCCATCGCAACAGTTCCGGTCGGGTCGGTGCCGATGTAGTTGTTCTGGATAAGGCTGCCGGATGCGCCGGTATTGAAGAAGACTCCCAGCGCTTTATTGGCGGAAATGATGTTGCGTTTGGCGGCGCTGCTCCCGCCAATGACCGCAGTCTGCGTCCATTGCAGTTCAATGCCATTGCCGTTGCCGTCTGCTGTTCCCGTTGGGGTGACGCCGATGTAATTCGATTCCACCAAGGTGCGCTCACTGTTGATGGTCAGGCCGCGATTGGTGTTTTTAGTCTGGAAGCCTGTGATGGCGAAACCACGGAAGGTGCTGTCAGGCGCATCGTAATCGATGACAAAGCCGGTGGCGTCCAGGCCCGTCACAGGGGCAATCTGGATGAGTGGCGCGCCAGGCGTCCCCGCCACATACCCTGGCTGGGTGGTGGCGTCGATGATGGCAGGTTGTTTGGCTACCGCTGGCAACTGGCTGCTGACCGTGATTTTGCAGATGGAGCCGCCGCAGATGTTGGCGCGCCCCAAAGGATCCCCGGAGGCGGGGATATTAAACAGCAGCACTTCCTTGATGACGCTGACGTCAAGCCCGTAGGTGTTGTCCTGACCAGCCTGGGCCAGTCCGGTGTTCGCCAGCAGGTTGATGTTGAGGATGCCTTGGCGCAGCGATCCTTGCCCGCTGTCATTGGCGTTGACGACCGTGCTGAAGTTGAAGCCGAAATTGACTCCGCTGATGTCACTGCTCGCCATCGTGATGGGCTGGACGGATTGTGCCTGTCCGCCGCCAGAGAGCAGGAATGTGGTCGTATCCAAGGTCTGGCCGGTAGTGTTGGCTGCCGTATCCACGCTGTTTGGTTTGCGTCCGCCCACTTCCTTGACGACAGCAGTGGAGCCATCAGTCCGATACGTTTGGATGCCACGCTCCGTACCGTCAGAGCCGGAGCGGGTGGATCTGACGGTATCGTTGACCACGCGCACGTAATATTTGCCAGCCGCCAACGTTTTGAACGTATAGGAACCGTCATTCGCGGTGGTCGTGTTGCCAATATAAGCACCGCTGGAGCCATACAATTCGACCTTGGCACCGGTGACTCCGGCTGTTCCCGCCGTGCCCCATGCCCGGCCTGTGCCGCCGCCATAGTTCACGTCATCGAACACCTTGCCGGATAGATTCTTGCCAACGGGTGGGTCAAATCCAAAGTCTTTTTTGCTGGTCGTGCCGCCCGCTGTGACCGTAACCCCTGTCAACGGATTGGCTGTGCCGATAGTCGCTCCGGCTGGCAGGTCGGTGTCTGTTGTGTTCACAGACAAACGGTAAATCAGGCTGGGATTCAGCCCGCTGAATTCATAGGAGCCATCCGCCCGGGTATTGCCAGTGGCGATGGTTGACCCGTCAACATCACTCAGCAGGTTGACAGTGATGGAGCCGATGCCGGGTTCTGTCGCAGAGTCATAGCTGTTATTGCCATTGTTGTCGAGGTAGACCGAGCCATTGATGGTGCCGGTTCCGCAACCTTTTACTTTGAGCACAAAGTCATCATAGATGACGTAGTTTTGGCCTAAGGCGGAGTAATACCGGGTACGGGTCACGTTGTAAGGGTAAACACGCACATAATAGGTTGTGTTGGGAGCCAACACTTCTGCTTGGTCGGCCTGATAATGGTTGAAGTAGTACCAGCCGATGGATAGCAGTGTCGAACTGGTGGGCGTGTCGGCGTCCAGGCTATGCTGGGTGTCGTCAATGCTGATGGAATTGATCAGCGTGGTTGGCGAACCAAACGCAGGGTCAGTGTCAATCTGCACTTTCAACTTGTACGCGCCCGACAGTTGGTCGTAGTGCCCCAAGCCAACGCCGTACAGGGTCGCAGCGCCAGTAAACGCCGGGGTAGTGAAACTGTACGCAATGTATTTGCTGGTATTGACAGTGGATGGAACACTGCTGGGGGTGACGTAGCCCACGGTGTCTTTGACCATAACACTCAGGTTGTTGAACGTCTCATTACCAGCTGAAGCGGCATACGTCGGTTGGCGTATATACGGTTTCACCGTATCGGCGGAGGCTCCTGGTGGTGTATCGGCGTTATGCATCCATTCCACCAGTTCATCGCTCCATGCATTGCTGGCGGTAGGAGCCAGGCAGGCATTGGGCGCTACGGTCAGAGAGTGGTCTTCAACCTCCCCATAGGAGCCCCAGCCGGTGGGGCCAGCCCCCGTGTTGATCGACCAGCGGAAGCGGGCGTAGGTCTGGCTGGTTGTCGCCGTCGCCGGGACGCTGACCGGTATCTGGATGGTGCCATCTGCATCGGAATCCTGCAGGTCGGTGGCAATTTTTTCCCCGGCGTCGGCAAAGTCGCCGTCGCCGTTCCAGTCAACCCAGGCGCTCAGGTAGGCGGAGCCAGCCACGGTGACGTTGATGGTCGCGGATTGCCCGGCGGTCAGGGCGGGGATGGTGACACCGTCCTCGTCATCCAGCTTGTCGCTGTCGTCGCCGCTGGCGTTGGTGGCGGTGGGGGTGGCGGTTTCTGCATCGCCCCGCTGCGCACCGATCCGGCGGCTCCAGCTTTGGGAATGGAAGGCGTCACCATAGGAGGCGGGCGCGTCGCCATAATCGCAACCGTGCGCCACGAAGCGGTATACCTGCATGCCCAGGCTGGCAAGGTTGGTGGAGGCGCTGCCCATGGCCGCCGTCTGGTTGCCGGACACGCCCTTGATCGCCTGCACCAGCAGCGTGTGGCCGTCGTTTTCCGAGAAGGGCCCGCTGGCGCGGCCACTGGCGGTCGCAAACGTGCCGTTCGGGTTGGTGACAGGAATTTCGGCCAGCTTGCTCCAGCCAGCGCCGATGGTCAGGGTTTCCGGCTTGCTGGAGGCGCCAAACGCCAGCAGCATGTTGTCGGCGGCGCTGGTGCCGGGCGGCTGGTCTGCTGCCGTGGGCGCTGCGGGTGAGGCTGGCAGCGAGATGCTGAACGGTGCTGTCCGGACAGTCTGGCTGTATTCGTTGACGACGCTGGAGATCGGGTTGACGCTAGCGACGTTGGCGAAGGTGGCGACGGCCAGGATGGCGTCATCCCCGGCGTTGGCGGGCGCATTGATGCCGCTGACCTGCAGGCTGTTGGCACCGCTGGGGATGCTGAGGTCGGTCAGCCCGTACAGGTAATAGCTGCGGGATGTTTCCGCGTCGGCAAAGTTGTTGGATGTGCCGGACGCGTCCACCGAGTGGGCCAGTTTCGGCAGGGTGACGCCGCCATAGGTGACGGTTGGGAAGGTGACGCCCGGGTTGGTCTCAAAGTTGTCGCCGCGGCCATTGCTGACCGGCGTGTGGTCACGCTCCACACTGAGCAGGACTACCATGAAGCGGTTGGAGCCTGCTGGCGCGGTGTAGGTCAGGCTGGGAGTGCCAGCCGCGCCGCTGCCGGTCGCCGTTGCGTACTGGAAGGCGTCCAACTGTTCAACGCTGGTGGACTTGCACACGCTGTAAGAGGGCGGGGTGTAGATGGTGGCGCTCGGCGTCGGGGTCGACGATGGCTGATAGCCAAAATCTAGCCCATAATTATTCTGGCCTGAGTTACCGGCGGTGAAATTGATGATGGCATGGCTGCCACTGGTGACTGCATCTGAATCACGTATGTCGCTGCCAGCATTATTGTCTGTTTGCCCGTCAGCGTTTTGTGTGCTCAAGAAGTAACTGCTGACGCTTGCCTGGTTGCCATCAACACTCAGGAAGCAGCTTTTGCCTGGGTTCATGAATACCGCATTGCCGCCGACTGCATTGGAGAAATAGAACTCGCCGTCCGGATTGGTGGTCGTGGTTGCGGAATCACTGCCGCAGGTCAGTTTGACGCTGACATTGCTGATGCCGGTTTCGTTTGCGTCCTGGATGCCGTCACTGTCGGAGTCCAGCCAGACACGATCGCCGACTTCAATCGGAGTAGGCTCAAGTACAATTTCCACATCGCCCAGACCGGCTGCCTTACCCAAGAATTGAGCCGATTGGTTATATAGCATGTAACCACGTTCCTGCTCGCCGGTGGTGTTGTTTAGCCAGCCGATACCTGCGGTTCTGACCGTGTCTTCAGGATTGATTCTGCTGTACAGCAGTTGATTGAAGCCTTTGTGTGAAGCCAAGCCGCCCATGCTGGTTTCAGCATGGCCATCACCAAAATTATCCTGGTAGTAGAACTCGCCTCCAAGAGGCCCTTGCATATTGCCAGCGCCTGCGCTGATCAGCCCGGCCACCGATGCATTTTTTTCCAGATGATAGCTGCCGCCTGACCAGTCAGCGCGTAGGACGTCTCCTGAAGCAGAGCCAGTCATGGTCGTGGTTCCACTCAGTCTGTAATTATCCTGCCCGACCTGGTCACCAAAGCGGTCACGGAAGCCCAACAGCATGGAACGGTCTGCTGCAAATTCGATGTCGCTCAGTATCGGTTGCGGGTAGACGGCAATATTGCCACTGTAGTCACAGTTGGAAGGGTAGCTATTGGCTGGCAGCCAGCCAAACCAACCGTGCTGACCATCACAGGTGGAATATCCAACCCCCCGGTTATAATCCAGTGATGTACTGAGAGCCTGTTGGAAAGTGCCGGTATTGTTATTCAGTTGGTAGACAGTGGCTCGCAAGTACATCGGGTTTTGCGAAGTGGCTGCATCACAGACACCACCTACAAAGACAGACTCACCTTCGACGCCGATGGCAAATGGCCGCCAGTTGCCAGCTGCTACCTTGGTATGGCCAATGATTTCCATGCCGGAAATCAGCACACTTTGCTTGTTGGCGGTGAAATCAATATTCAGCATGCCGTCATTGACAGTGACGTCGTAGCTTTTGACAACAGCCTTGCCGTTGCCGCCAGCAGCATTATAGATATTGAATGCCGGGTCTACGAGTTGCCCATTTTCGAAATTGATATCGAAATTACGCCCGGTAGGGCTACCCCAGAAATCAGCGTAGTGCAGTTTGATGGTATAGGTGCCATTTGGCAGGGGGACTTCGATTTTGGAGACATAATCCATGAAGGTCTGGTAAATACTTTCTTCTGCAGCTCCAGCGGCGGAAACATCAACCGCATTGCTGACAGAACCATATTGCCCGTCGAGGTGGAAAGAGGAGCGCATCCAGATTTCGGCATCTGCCGCTTCGTAGCGCTCTCCTCCCATATTGATACGCATATTTGTATAGGTCGTCGGTATATTGCATAAGGCTGGTACCGGAATCGGGTAAGCGGTCACATCTGCGGGTGTTGGACGTGTTGCCGGATTATTGTCAGCATCAATCTTGATGGCATACAGGGTTTTGTCGAACAGGTTGGTGACATACAGTGTTTCACCATCTTCGGAAATATCGACATCCCCAATACCAATGGTACCGGCAAGGTTGAATGCATCCACGTCATGGCTGGGCGCATTTTTGTTGCCAAGGCCACGGCTGGCATTGCTACTGATACTGCCGACGTTAATCCCCAGGTCATCTTGCAATTCGACGAAAACTGATGTTGAGTTGGTGCCACGCTGGGTCACATAAATGGCATCCAGCCCGGCAGGCCCCAAACCGGCATGGCGCTTTAAATACGCTCCGGAGAAGATTCGATCAGTCTGTGGCTGGTAAGCGATACCGTAAATACTTCCGGTGTCAGTATCCATTGCCTGGGCACTGACATCCCCTTGCCACGGGGCGCTGGCATTGTATGGAATGCTGACCAATGTTCTTTCTGTACCGGTGGATTGATCACCATTGGTCATGATGCTAGTCAATATTTCGGAATTGTTGCTGTCGTCAGCAGTAGTGCTTCGATAATAAGAATTGGCAGAAATGATGCCAAAATTGACATTGGAGGCTGGGCTGACATGGAACTGAATGTTGCTGGAAGGTGCCCGGCTTGGGTAGTCACCTGGTCGCAGGCCGCTGAACTCAATCCGGTAAGTAGTGCCATCAGTCAAGCCGGCAAGTGAATAGTTACCGCTGGCGTCGGTTGTGGCAGTTGCACTGGGTGCATTGGCAGGGTCATCCGTATCGAATGCTTTGACAGTAATGTCGGCTACACCCACTTCATTGAAAACGGCACCATTATCCAATACGCCATTGGCGTTGAAATCACGGAAGGCCACACCCGTGATATTGCCGTTGCTGGCAATTGCAGGGCAGTCCGCAGATGCTTCGGCTGTTTTGTCTGCTGTGTTTACTTTCAGTAAGGCGGTGTAGCTGCCGTTGCTGGTGCGAGGTGTCTTGAATGTTACCGTACCGCTGGCGTCAGCTGTTTTTATCCAACTTTGTGTCCCGGCAGCACCTTGTGTGAGGTTGATTAGTGCCTTGTCGCTAGAGGATAAGTGGCTTATATCAATAGAAATTTCGCTTTCATCGCAGGTGGCGGTGGCAGCCAGGGCACTGGATATTGGCTGATAGCCAAAATCTAGCCCGTGGTTATTCTGGCCAACGCCGCCAACCGTAAAGCTGATTTCCGCTGTGCCAGCGTTGTTCACTGCATCCGAGTCGCGGATGTCGGTAAAGCGGTTGTTGTCCGTTTTGCCATCAGCATTTTGGGTGGTCAGCACATGGTTGCTCAGGCTGGCTTGACTGCTGTTGACCTTCAAGGTGCAACTTGCGCCCGCTTTCATAAAGCTGGCGTTACCGCCGGTTTTATTGGAGAAGTAATATTCCCCCGCAGCATTGGTGGTGGTGGTCGCGGAAGACGCACCGCAGGCGAGTGTCACGGTTACATTGTTGATGCCGGATTCATTTGCATCCTGAACGCCGTCCTTATCGCTGTCCAGCCAGACGCGGTTGCCCACTTCGATGGGGGCAGTATCGCAAAGTGCCTCAATATCGCCCAGGCCGACAGCCTTGCCGAAGTAGCGATTGTCCTGGGCATACAGTTGTGCACCACGCGTGCGGGTGCCGGTATTGTTGTCCAGCCAAAGGGTTCCGCCTGATTCAACATTGAACGGATTCATGGCGTTTAAGGCCAGTTCCTGTCTGCCAGGAATGACGGCAAGCGCACCAAAGGAGTTTTCGGTATGCCCCAGGAATCTGTCACCGCCGTAAAACTCGCCGCCGCCAATGCCGCCATATGGCCAGGCGGGATCTGCGCCAGTTTTTGCCCCTTCACCGGCAATGCCGTTGGCGACGCCAGCGTTTTCCAGGGTATAGGTGCCAGTGGAGGCATTGTAGGGGGCTTTCAACAATTCGCCGTTGGAGAACACGCCATAGAAAGCAGTGGAGTTGACATCCGGGCTGTAGTTGACTTGTCCGAATTGCAGGCCAGTACGGTCAATGAAGCCCAGCAGCATGTCGCCATTGGCGTCAAATTCGATGCCGCTCAACAACAGTTGGGAGTCATCCGCCCACAGGACGGTGCCGTGATCACCAAACTTGAGGGTGGAGAAGTTGCTGACCCATGGAATGTTGTTGCGCAGGTATTCTGACGCCCGCATATGGTCAGCGTGCCAGTTTGAATAGTTGAGCGGGATTTGCAGCTTTTCTGCCCAGCTGGAGCCATCATAGGCTTCCACATAGGCTTTCAAGTCAGAACTGGAGCCGCCATTTTCCCCGGTGCAGGTGATGCCTGCATACAGTTTGCCCCGGTAATATTTCAGGCCGAATGGGCGCGCCACGCCATTGTTGCAGGAAACACTGGGTAAACTGATCTCGGTGGCTGTGCTCGGGACAGTCCCGTTGCTGTTATAGATGGTCAGGTCAATCTTGATGATTTTGCGGGAATACAAATTGACGGCATACAACGTATTGCCATCATCCGACAGTTCAAGATCGCCTAAGCCTTCTTTGCCCACCTTGTCAAATACGGTCGGGTCGTGGCTGGGCAGGAATGGGTCGCCAGCCAGCCCACGGGCTGTATTGCTGTTGATGGAGCCGACGTCAATGCCTGCCAGCCCATCCACATTCAGGAAGTTGCTGACGGTTGGTGTCGCGGCAGAATAGTCAACCACATAAATCCCGCCAATACCTAGCGGCCCCATGCCCATGTGCCGCCTGACCACGGCGGATGCAAACGCTTTTTTGGTGTTGCGGTTATAAGCTAACCCCCAGATGCCGCCAACCTGTGAACCCAACGCATCCTGGCTGACGCTGGGGGCAATGCCGGAAGCGCTGTAGCCATAAGAGAGCAACGCGCCAAATGTGCCAGCCATACTGGCCGTGCTGATGGAAGTGTCGCCGTTCACATAGCGGGAGGTCAGCAGTTTCGGGTCGGCCTGACAGTAATCGACCGGGCTGTAAACCCCCATGTTGGCATCACAAGTGGCGCTGGCGGTGATGAACTGCACATTGGAGCCTGAATTTACGCCAGCGGCACCTGATTCGACGCCAGTTGGCAAATTGCTGAATTCCAGGCGGTATTGGGAGCCATTGGTCAATCCAGTCAATACATACCAGCCGTTTGCGTCCGTTGTGGCGGTGGCAGCGGTAGCATTGCTGCTGTTGTAGGCAGTGACGGTGACGCCCGCCAGCCCGATTTCCCCATTTTCATGAAGCCCATTCTGGTTATAGTCCTGGAAGATGATGCCGCCAAACTGCCCACTGGCAGCGTTGCAGGCTTTCACCGCATCATCGTCGATAATGGTGCCACGGGGTGGTTTGGGGTAACTGAAGAACTGTGCATTGACGACGTTGCTAATGTTCAGGCTCAGTTTTTCATTCGGCTCGACCTTGATGTCGCCCACAACCGGGATGGAAATGACGCTGCCATTTGCCCCTGCTGGGATGGTCACAGTGCCCGTTTTGGCTTGGTAGTCGCTATCGGCGGTGGTCGCGGTATCGTCCGCCGTGGCATAGTCAAAGCTGACGCCGCCAGCAGGTGCCGCTGCGCTCAATTGTACGGGGAAGTTCAGGTAGGCCAGGCCGCTGTCGCCTTCCGTCACAACGGCATCGCCGACGTTGAGGTAGGTGTCCGGCGCTGCTCCGCAAACATAGGTTTTCAGGAGCAGGTCATCCAGGATGACCCGGTTACTGACGCTATTGGCGACGCCGGTTTTGGAGACGCCGTAAAGATAGAAACGGATGTAATAAGTTTTGTTGGCCGCCAGGTTGACTGGCATATCCAAGTCGTAATGGCTGATGTAGTAATCGCTGCCATAAAGCGGCCCTTCACTGACGTTCCCGCCAGTGGTTGGGTTGTCTTCATCAATCTGGATCAGATTTTTAATGACGGTTGGTGAGCTAAAGGCTGCATTGTCGTCAAACTGAATCTGTATCTTATATTTCCCGCTGTGGTTCCAGGTATTGAGCGGGCCAAGCGTTGACATGGCCACGCCATATAGGATGTGGTCGTTGGCCAGCGATGACTGGGTGGTAAAGCTGTATTGGAAATATTTGTTGCCGCTGATGGCCTGTGCCAGGGTCGTTGGCAGGGTGCTTGTTTCTGTGTACTCCTCCCATTCTGTCGGGCCAACCGTCAGGTTGGAGGCGACTTCATTCGCTGCCGAAGCAATCAGGCCAGTGTTAAGGATGGCCGGAACCGGGTGGCCGCCCAGCACCTGGCTGATGGGCGTGTAAGGGTTATGGTTCCAGGTGATGCTGGAATTCGCCCCGGTGGTGGTGGGTGAGGGAGGTTGACAAGCCAGTGAGGAGGCATCAAAGCCAAAGTTCTGGTTGCTGGTTGTGGCTCCGCCTATCACTGCCACGCCAGTCAACGGATTGTCCGTGCCGATGCTGAGGCCAGCTGGGATGTCAGCATCAGCTGTATCCGCTTCAATCTGGTAATGGCCGGTTGAAAGGCCATAGAACGTGTATGCGCCATTGGAATCCGTGCTGCCGGTTTGCAGCACCGTGGTCTTCAGGTTGTCATACAACCTGACGGTAATATTGGGCAGCCTGCTTTCGGCAGGGTCCAGTATGTTGTTGGCATTGCTGTCGGTGTACACGATGCCGCTGATATTGCCCTTGACTGAACAACTGGAGCCTGCCGCATAACGGGCGGGCAAGACCATGTCCTGGCGGCTGCTGCTGGTCATGTTCCAAAGCCAGAACGTGGTCTGTGCAAGGTATTGGGTTTCACCATTGGTGCCCGCCACCCGGTCGGCCACTTTCTGCATCAACGCTTTCATGACCGTGATCTGGTTGGCGGTGAAATTGCTGTTGCCATCGATATGGGTGGAAACCAGCGTCGCCATATTCTCGTTGTAGAAGGTGTAATACCAGGTCATGTAATGCAGCAGGTCATCAAGCATCATCTGCTCGCCTACCAGTTGCTGCCAGGCCGGTGAGGCACGATGGATGCTGAACAGCACATCCGGGTCGTACATGGCGGAGAACAGCCGCGCCAGTTTGGATTTTTGCGCTGTTGTCAAACTCTGCCGGTCACTGTTATGAGCCTCGTAACTGTCATTGTTTTGAGGGTCGGGTTCTGTCCGTTCTGCACAATAGCCAGTCACCTGTTGGCTGGAGAACAGGAAGTCATACGTGCTGGGGTGGGCGTTTGCCACGCTTTCATTGGATACGCCGGTGCTGCCGCTATCCAAGCAGCCTTCCGGATGGGTGGCGGTAAAGCCGAAATCGTAGCCGCTGGCGGTGTTGCCGGAAGCAGGGCTGGTGACGGCGATAATCCAGTAATTCCCAGATACGGAGGCATTGGAGTCAAGGCTGGAATCGCCGCCGACATTCGCTTGGGCGATGCCCCAATCTGAGAACGGAGCCTGATTATCGAATTTGGCGATGCGCAACTGGTAGGCGGTGGACGCTTGCATGCCGCCGAGATCGGTAAACTGATATTGCCCGCTGGCATTGGTGGTCGCGGTGGCGACAACGGTATTGCTGGTGGGCTTATACAATTCGACTTGCGCCCCTTCGATGTAGGCATCAGCCCCGTCGTTCTGGATGCCGTCTTTGTTGCTGTCGAGCCAGACTTTGCCGGAAAGGACACTATTGCTCACAATGGTGGAAGATTTATAACCGAAATCCAATGAATGGTTATTTTGCCCGGCACCACCGCTGGTGAAGCTGATGACGGCATTGCCGCTGCTGACGGCTGCATCCGAGTCGCGGATATCTGTCTGGTAATTATTGTCGGTCTTGCCATCGGCGTTTTGTGTGGTCAGCGTGTAACCCGTGAGGCTGGCCTGCGAATTGCTGATGCTCAGTTTGCAGCTTTCCCCATTGTCCATGAAAGCAGCATTGCCGCCCGGTGCATTGCTAAAATAATATTCGCCATTGGCGTCGGTGGTTGTGGTGGCGGAATCTGTACCACAAGCGAGCGTAACGCTGACATTGGCGATGCCGGTTTCCCCTGCGTCCTGAATGCCGTCTTGGTCAGCATCCAGCCACACACGGTTGCCGACTTCAATGGGCGCCGGGTCGCATAACGCCTCCAGTTCACCCATGCCGGTGCTCTTGCTGAAGGTGGTCCAGGAAACGGCGTAACGGTTGTCAGCCGCTCCGGTTTTGTTGTTCAGCCAGGCGACACCATTGGTTCCCCAGGTATTGGCGTCATATCCGGACATCAAGACATCTCCCTTGCCGGGAACCATCGTCAGTCCGCCGGAAGCGATTTCGTTCATGCTTTCCCAGACGTTGCTGGTTGGCCCCGAATCGCCCCAGTAGTATTCATTGCCACTTTTGCTGGACACGGGAATCGTTGTGGAGCAGCCGGGTTCACCGTCGCTCAGGTAGCCGGTATCCGTTTTGCATAGGCGCAAAACATCCCCCAATCCTTCCGTATAATCCACGGTGGTGTCTGAACAACTGGGTTCGCCATAGGCGACGTTGCCATTTTGCAGGCCAGCGCGGTCAATAATGCCCACGATGATTGAGCCGTCGGAATCAAATTCCAGGTTGCCAACCATCGGCGAGTGGTAGTAAAGCCAGCTTTGGGCATCGGCTTGCGGGATCCAGCCATTCCATTGCGCAGTGCTGAATGCATAGCCATAGCGCGGCTGGTCGAGAGCGAAATCCTTGACGTAGGCGAACCCGGCACCAGCGTTGGCGGGGTCAAATTTCAGGACATAGCCCCGAACCTTACCCTGGGTGTACGGATCGCTGGCCGCATCACAGACACCGCCCACGTACACATAACCGCGATGGTATTTGACCGCCCAGGGGCGGAATGTGCCGGATGTGCAGCTGTAAGGCGACGGGAGGTTGATTGCATAGCCGCCCAATACGTCGCCCGCCACGGGTTGGGTCGCTGGCCTGACGTTGGCGATGCCGTACAGTTTCCGGTCGTTCAGGTTGACCAGCCACAAACGCTTGTTGGTTTCGTCGTAGTCCATGTCGCCTATGCCCACTTTGCCGACCATGTCCCAGGCAGCCACGTCGTGGGACGGCAGCCATGGGTCGGTGGAAAGGCTGTTGCAACTGTCAGCGGCGTTACGCGCGTCGTTGCCGGTTGGAATGCCAATGGTGCGCACATCGATGTAAGCGGAGGCTCCGGTCGTGGCGGTCGGGTCGCTCATATCCATTTTGTAGATGCCGCCAGTTCCCAGCGACCCCAGGCCAGAAAAGCGCCGCATGACAGCGGAGGCGTATAGGGTCTTGGTGGATTGCTGGTAAGCCATGCCCCACAGCACGCCGGTGTCGGAGGTATAGGCTTTGGTGGATGCGGGCGGTGTTGCACTGTCAATCAGGCCAGTGGCGTTGTAAGGGAAGGTATGGATGCTGGGATAGCCGCCGACATACGCTGCGTTGGGTGTGCCATTGACAAAGGCGTTTGCCGCAATATACGGGTTCGCCTGGCAATATTCCGCCGGGTCGCTGATGCCGTAATGGGCGGTGCAACTGCCACTTGCCGTAATGAAGCGGGTATTGGTGGCGCTATCTGTCCCGTGTGCGCCGGAAGCCAGCCCAGCAGGCAAGTTGGTGTATTCCAGCCGGTATTTCACGCCAGTGGTCAGGCCGCTGAGGTTGTACCAGCCACGGGTGTCGGTTGTGGTGTTGGCCACCGCTATGTTGGCGTTGTCATAGGCGGTGACAGTGACGCCAGCGATGCCTTCTTCCAGGCTGTCGCGGATGCCGTTTTGGTTATAGTCGCGGAATACCATGCCACCGAATTGTCCGGCGCTGGTGTCACATGCCAGATCAAAGCCAAAGTTCTGGTTGGTGAGTGTGCTATTGGCGCTTACCGTCACATCCGCGAGCGGGTTGGTGGTGCCGATGCTGGCGCTGGCTGGCAGGTCGGTGTCATGGGTGTCGACTTCTATCCGGTAATGCAGGGCGGAACTGACATTGTTGAAGCTATAGGAGCCGTCGGCGGCTGTGCTGGTGCTGGCGACGATGTTGTCATCCGTGGTGGTGTTGGTGGTGCCATTGTTGTCATACAGGTTGACGGTAATGTTGCCCAGGCTACTTTCTGTGGCCGCATCAAACGTGTTGTTGGTGTTTTTGTCAACGTAAACGAAGCCACGGATAGTGCTGCTGGGGCAAGCCGAAGCCAGGGCTACGGTGACATCATCGATGATCAGCTCATTGCCGTTTTTACTGATAGGGGCACCGCCGACCGTGCACCATGCGCTAGTGATGACCGAATTGGGGTCGCACAAGTGGTCATCCGTACCAATATGGCCATAGTTCACAAAGCTAATGGTTGAAGAGGAGCCGATTGCTGTAAATTCAATCTGGTAATGCTGGATGCCCTCCATTCCGCCGGGTGCCTTGAAGTGAATGGAGCCACTGGGTGTATCAACCCGCATGATGCCGGGGCCGTAGTATTCGCTGCCTGCGTCTTCAGGAATGGCCGCAAAATACAAGCGGTATTTCTGTCCGGCGACAGTGGTGAAGGTACGTGACAGTTTGACAGGGTTAGGCCCCCAGTCAGCTTCGCCGGAGTGTACGCTTGGTGTCGTATCGTCCGGGTCGTCACGCAGCTCGATGGCGGTCGGCGGTGCCAATAACTTGCCGTTGCCGTCGAATGCCGGGCTGATGCCAATATCCGGATAAATCCGGCGCATAAAGCCGTTGCCGAAATAGACCGAAGTGCCCTGGGAGGTAAACATTGTGGTCACTGTGCGGGCATACGTGTCATTGCCGCCGCCGGTCGCCGTCCAGTTGCGGATGACGTATGGTGTGGTGGAAGTGTTTTCTCCAAAGTACTGTTCGGCGGGCAAATCATCGAAGTTGTCTGTAAATACGGTGCTGCTGCAGGTTGGCGCTTCGCTGCGCACAATGGTCACATTCGGGCTATTCGGCGGAATATCCATGGCGACCGCAATGGGGTAATCCTCCACTTCCCCGTTGCTGGCGTTGCCGGTTGGGGTGCTGGTTGTGATGCTGGCGTCAGTGGTCAGGCGCAATCGGATGAAGGTGGTTCCCAATTTGATGTCCGTTGGGATGCTGTTCCAGGTGAGGGTGACAGTACCGTCGGTATTGTTGGGGACACTGGCTGATGCTGCTTCATCGGCCTGGAACGCGCCATTTTGGTCGAAGTCTATCCATCCATACAATTTGGCGACAGAGCCTGTTGTGTTGGTTGCCTTGATATCCACGCTATAGGACGTGGCAGTCATTTTCAGGATGGGGAACAACGCAATCCTTGGGTTTCGGGATTGATGGGGTGCCCCATCTTCATCGTAATTATCACCGTTGGCGTTGAAGCTATAGTAACTGGCGGTTTCGGCATCTGCCGGATTATCGCCAAGACGTAAGTTGTTGCTGATGGTATGGCGGGCTGCGCCATAACTGGCAGGTGCATCGCCGAAGTCATAGTAAGGGCTGGACGATACGGTCAGTTTGTAATCTTCCACTTCCCCGCTACTGGAGGGGCCAGTCGGGGATTCTGCTTCGCTTTTTGTCTGGCTAAGGCGCAAGCGGGCATAGGTTGTTCCCGCTGTCAGACCGGATGGAAGGGTAAAGGTGGGATAATAATAACCGCTTGAGTAAATGTATTGGGTGTCAGCTTTTTCCCCTGCATCCAGAAAATCCCCGTCACGGTTAAAGTCAATATAGGTTGTCAGGTACGCAGCTTCATTGGTGTTATTGGTGACGTATGCCGTCAGGGTATAGGGCTGGTTGGCTGTCGTCGGCATGATGGGGGGATTGATCAGGCCATCTTCGTCGCCTTCCCCGGTTGTGTCATCGGCATCGGCGGTGGCGTTTTGCAGGGAGCCATTGTCAGCATCCAGTTTTGCGCCAATCGATAAACCGGCAATGATGCGGTGGCTGGGGCCGTTGTCGGAGCTTTTCGTTTGGTAATTGCCTGTTGAGGTTGAACTGCCAGTATCCGGCGCATCACCGAAATCAGCAGGTGGGCAAATTTGTGAATAGGACACGCCATCAATCCACATGGCGGCCCCGTTGTAAACCAAGCGGAGATAGCGTGCCCCGCCGCTGGGGACTGTATAGGAGATATAAGCTAGGGTGTTGTTTCCTGCTGTGCTGCTCAGGGTTGTGGTGGCTGAATAGCTGGAGTTATCCAACGATGTGCTAATAATGGCGCGGGATGAGGAAGAGACCCTGGCCAGTGACAATGTGACGCTGACACCGCCTGGCACGGTATCCCCCAAGTCAAGGATAAGGGTTCCGCCGTTGCCGTTCAGTTTTGCCGAGTTGGAGGTGGAAGCCGTTGTGCCACTGTTGGCCGGAGCACCTGCCGCCCTACTGGCGTTGTTGACCGAGCCGCTGCTGCTTGCCGAACTGGCGTAACCTGACTGGCTGATGGCGGACACATTGGTTGGGCATGATGCCGCCGCGTAGCTGTTGCCGGTGAATGTGAGCATCAAGGCTATTGCCAACAAGATTTGCAATGCGAGGCCGAAGTCGTGCGAACCGTCCCTGGTGTGGAGCTTGGCGGGTGCATGGGTCTTCATGACTGTTATTCCTTTATCATTATGATTATTCATAATTTATTAGTTTGCCCACAGTGTATTTCTGATAATTTCAGCTAATTTATATGATTCGTATATTATTTGAATAATCTTGATGAATCACAGGTTAATGCCGGTGGCCTGTTGCTGCGACAGGTTGTCTTTCCCCCTGTCATTGGGATTCATGAACGACACTCCATTATTGTTTTCATTTCGTTCTTGCTGTGATGCAGTCGGTATTTATATACCATATATTTATTTGATTGTCTTCGGTCTGTACTAAAACTTTTTCCGCCACTTGCGTGCCGGTGAACATCCCGTTAGATTGCTCGGCAAACCAAGGAGGCATTTATGAGCGATTCGGTCACTATCTACCACAATCCGCGCTGCTCCAAATCCCGTCAAACACTGGAATTGTTGGAAAGTGAGGGCGTTATACCCACTATCGTGAAATATCTCGAAACCCCGCCTGATGCGGCCACCCTGGGCAGTTTGCTCGACATGCTTGGCTTGCAGCCGCGCCAGTTGATGCGCACAGCGGAAGCTGAATACAGCGCGCTCCAGTTGGATAATCCGGCGCTGACCCGTGAGCAGCTGATCCAGGCGATGGCGGAGCATCCGCGTTTGATTGAACGCCCAATTGTGGTCAAGGATGGCAAGGCTATATTGGGGCGTCCGCCTGAAAAGGTGCTCGACCTCCTATGAAAACGGTCTTGATCCTGTATTACAGCCGCCACGGCTCCGTTGCGAAGATGGCGCAGCAGCTTGCACGCGGCGTGGAAAGTGTGCCGGATAGCGTCGCCATATTGCGCACCGTCCCGGAAGTTTCCGAGATATGTGAAGCGGTGGCCGACAGCATACCCGACAATGGTGCCCCTTATGTGACGCTGGATGAGCTGAAAGCTTGTGACGCGCTGGCGTTGGGCAGCCCTGGCCGCTTCGGCAATATGGCCGCCCCGCTCAAGCATTTTCTGGAAAAGACCAGCAGCTTGTGGCTGTCCGGTAGCTTGGTGGGGAAGCCTGCCGGGGTGTTCACCTCCACTTCCAGCTTGCACGGCGGGCAGGAAAGCACGTTGTTGTCAATGATGCTGCCGCTTCTGCACCATGGCATGCTCATTACCGGCCTGCCTTATGCAGAAGCCGACCTGATCAGCACCCAAAGCGGCGGCACGCCTTATGGGCCTTCGCATGTTGCTGGCAGCGACAATTCCCGTCCGCTGACGGATGAGGAAAGGCGTCTGTGCAGCGCGCTTGGCAAACGTTTGGCCCAATTGGCGCATAAACTATGAAACTGTTACTTCTGTGGCGCACGCTGTCGGTTGGCGGCCTGCTCGGGCTGATTGCCTGGATTATTCTCTGGAATGGTTGGTTGACACCAATTCAGCACATGCCGCGTTGGTTGGAGCTGTTGATCCTGCTTGCCCCGTTGCTGTATTTGGTGCGCGGCATCCTGCACGGGCGTATTTCCAGCAGTGTCCACGCTATCCTGATTTCGCTGGTATACGCCACCCTGGGCGTCTGGTATGCCGTAAGCCCGCTTGAACAGCTTTACGGTTACCTTATGCTGGCGTTGAGCGCCGCCCTTTACCTGGGCAGTTTCATGAGCGCCAAAGTTTTGGGCAAGCAGGCCAAGGAAACTTCCTCATGATGCGGATCGGTCATGGCTACGATGTGCACGCGTTTACACAGGGCGACCACATTGTGCTGGGCGGTGTCGGTATCCCCCATACCCACGCCTTCAAGGCGCACTCTGATGGCGATGTCTTGTTGCACGCCATTTGTGACGCCTTGTTGGGCGCACTGGCGTTGGGTGACATCGGGCAGCACTTCCCTGACACCTCAGCCGAATATGAGGGCATTGATAGCCGCATTTTGCTGCGTCATGTGTATGGTTTGGTGAAAAGCAAGGGCTATGGCGTCATCAATCTTGATAGCACCATAATCGCCCAAGCCCCGAAAATGATGCCGCATATCCCGGCCATGCGCACCCATATCGCGGCTGATCTCGGGTGCCATGTTGGGCAGGTGAACGTCAAGGCCACCACCACGGAAAAGCTGGGCTTCACTGGCCGCAAAGAAGGCATTGCCGCCCATGCGGTCGTATTACTGGGAGCAGTACATGATTGAAAAACTTACCGACGATGCGCTCGCCGTTATCCTTGAAGGTTTGCCCGGATGGGTGTTGCGTGAAGGCAAGCTGCATCGGGTCCTCAATTTTAACGATTTTGTGGAAGCTTTCGGCTTTATGTCCCAGGTTGCATTGGTCGCCGAACGCATGAACCACCACCCCGAATGGTGCAATGTCTACAAAACCGTGGCCATCAGCCTCACCACTCATGACGCTGGCGGCATTACACAGAAGGACATCAACCTCGCTGAGGCCATCAACCATTTGGCTGGTTATCCCACGTAAGCATTTGGGGCAGGTCAGGGCGGGGAGGTTTCCCTGCGAACCTTGCGAAACTCGCTACGCTCAGACAGCGCGGCGGTTCGCAGGGAAACCTCCCCGCCCTGACGGGTCAACCTTGCGCGATTTCTAACGCTTCTTCCGCCACTTCCCGAACTTCAGCATCGGGGTCTTGTAAAGCGTTTTGCAGGAAAGGGAGCGCCCCTGCATCGTAAGTCAGCCCTAGGTAATGGCAAGCATCAGCCCGAACCCGATGATCCTTGTGCTGGCTGAGTTTGCCTAGCATATCCACTTGCTGTTGCAGCAGGTTTGATCCCGCCAGATCTTCCATCACCACCCCAATCCCGATGCGGACGCTTAACGCTGTCCGTTCGTCCCCCAATAGGGCCAGCAGAACTTGCATGGTCGCCGGTTCTCGCTGAACCCGTTCTGTGACTTCCGCCGCCCGCCCAGTCGATAACAGGGCAATGAAGTGGATATCGATTTCATGTTCCTCCATCATCCAGCGAGGAAAAATACGCCAATTGTTTCCTGTCATGCTCATGTTTGCGCCTTGCTAATTTTTGTCATGTCCCAGTGTGCTATCGCCCAGCCCCATAATTCTGTCAGGTTGCTGAATTCGCTGGAGTCTGGGCAAGGTTGTTTCAAAAAGTGCAGGCTGGCCACTAGCTGCTGTAGGCAATCTTGTGACCCAATGGCTGGGGCCAGGTTTTGCTTGCTTAGTTTCTGGCCTAGTTCATTCAGCACCAGCGGTGCATGCGCATAGTCGGGTTGCGGGAAGCCCAACAAGTGTTGTAGCCAGATTTGCCGGGGCGTATTGTCCAATAGGTCAGCTCCACGCACTATCTGGTTGACTCCCTGGAAGGCATCATCCACCACCACCGCAAGCTGGTAGGCAAACAGGCCATCGGCCCTCAAAATGACAAAATCCCCAACCTCACTTTCCAGCCGCTGGCAATATTCTCCCTGGATTCTATCGGTAAAACAGATAGGGTCGTTATGGGTGCGTAAACGGATGGAATGCTGCTGGGGAAGGTGTGTCGAGGGTTTGTGACGGCAGGAGCCGGGATAAATGATCCCAAATGCGCCCATGCGTCCATGCATCAGGAGATCCTTTCGGGAGCAGGCACAGGCGTAGGTATGCTGGTGCAGGCGGGAAATCGCTTCGTGGTAGGCGTGCAAGCGGTGGCTTTGATAAAGAATCTCCCTGTCCCATTCAAAGCCGTAAGCGTTTAGTGTCCGGATGATCCTATCGGCGGCACCCGGCTGCTCGCGCGGCTTGTCAATGTCTTCAATGCGGAGTAGCCATTCCCCTTTTGCTTGTCGCGCCGCCAGATAACTGGCGGTTGCTGCAACCAAGGAACCAAAGTGCAGGGGGCCAGTGGGGGAGGGCGCGAATCTGCCAACAATATGCAAAGGCTTCGGGACGGTCAGACCGCCATCTGCTTTTCTTTGATTTCTTGGGTGGTCTTGCAATCAATGCAAAGTTCAGCCGTCGGGCGGACTTCCAACCGTTGCAGGCCGATTTCAATGCCGCAAGCATCGCAGTAACCGTAGTCACCCTCATCCAGCCGGGTGATGGTTTTTTCAATCTTGCGGATCAGTTTGCGCTCACGGTCACGGGCGCGCAATTCCAGTGCAAATTCTTCTTCTTGAGTTGCACGATCCGCCGGATCAGAAAAGTTCGTTGCGTCTTCCTTCATGTGGTCAACGGTGCGGTCGACTTCCTCCATCAGGGATTTTTTCCAGGCGACCAGAATATTACGAAAATGCTCAAGTTGCTTTTCGTTCATGTATTCTTCACCGGGTTCGGGGATGTAAGGTTCAATGCCTTCAACAGGCAGTGCAGATTTTCTTCTCAGATAGGCGACATTGTCGGTTGCCATTTTTGTCTCCAACAAGTTAAGTGGCGATGGTCAATGTTGTTCGTTGTTGACAACTTGTCGTTTGTGATACTGACCAATAATTTGCGCGGCGCATTTTAGCAGAATTGCTCAGAATACACATAACTTTCCTCGATCATTTGCAGATCTATCGTCAAATTTATACCGATTCTCCCTCTTTTTATTTACATGAAGCGGAACCGGAAGCGGACAGCTTCATCACCAGGGTCTGAAATGTTCAGCAACAGTTCTTTAGGAACGCCAACCGGCATCAGTTGGCCTGCGTATTCATGGATATATTCGGTAGGCGGAAAACGACGCAGGGCGAGAACTTTATCCTGTTTGTCCAGGAAACTGATTTCAATCAGGGGGTAAATTTGGGGAAAAGCCGCATCATTTTGAATGGATGCGCTAACGGTCAGGACATTGGGGGTGTTTGGGTGTGAATAGACATTCCGGCTTAAGAGGTTGATCTTGCGGATATCGCGTGGAATGGTGATGTCGCAACCCAGTATGGCGCAAGCTTGATGGGCGAATGCTGATGTTATGGGCTGTTGGGCTAGCCAATCCCGGCTGGTATACAGGAGTTGCAGCAACAGGAGCAAACTCAAGGCGACAATTCCAATATACAGGAAATTGCGTGAGCTTGATGGTGAATGGGTGGATTGGGAAGAAGTGGAAATTTTTGCTTTTCTGGGAAGGCTTTTCTGTTTGCCCGATAAAAATCGCCAATTGAACCGTGGCAAAGAAAATTTTGTGCTGGATTCTTCTTCTGATGGGAGGGGCAATGGCGCGGGTGTCGCAACTCCCAATGGCGCAAAGCGGCGCTCTTCAGGAAGTGTGGGGCTTAAAGTTTTCATGGCGTCAAAAATGGTGTCACATTCACCGCAACGCAATAGGCCTTGTGCAGCGGTCAGTTCCTTCATTGTGACGCGAAAAATCGCGTTGCAGTGGTTACACTGTGTATACATGACTCCACGCCATCTGTGTGATCACTTTATTCTAGTTGTTATATTGTAGGAATTCACATTTGATGGTGTAGAAAATAACACCGACAAATATTTGCATGCAAAAAAGGCAGATTAACGGGTGCACTAACGGCGAGTGCCCGTTACCCTGATCCAACCTTCTTTCTGTGCGATAGCAAAATTGTTTAACACTGCCTGATAGGTATGACGGATGCCGTCCGCCTGTTCCGCCAGAATGCCGGATAAGACCAAATGTCCACCAGGTCGCAAGGCGGCCAGCAGGGCAGGGGCAAGTTCCTGTAATGGGCCAGCCAGAATGTTCGCCATGACGATGTCATATTGCCGGTCGGGCAAGTCCTGCGGGAAATAGACTGGCAGCGAGACGGGCTGGACGCCATTGCGTTCCGCATTGTCGTGGGTGGCCTGTAGCGCCTGTGGGTCAATATCCACGCCAACCGCCAAGTTTGCCCCCAGCTTAAGGGCGGCAATGGCCAGGATGCCGGAGCCGCAACCGTAATCCAGCACTTCTTTGCCAACCAATTCCTGCCCATCCAACCATTCCAGGCACAAGGCTGTGGTCGGATGGGTGCCAGTGCCGAAAGCAAGGCCGGGGTCAAGCAGGAGCTTTATGCTGCTGTCATCCGGCAGCTCATGCCAGCTTGGATAAATCCACAAACGTTTGCCGAAGCACATTGGCTGGAAGCTGTCCATCCAGGCGCGCTCCCAAGGCTGGTCTTCGACCGTTTCCACCGTCAAGGAGGTTATCCGCCAGTCCGTCTTGCGAACCTCCAATGTCAACAGCAGGGGGTCAAGATCGGCGTCTTCCTCATACAGGGCGGTGATGACCAGATTGTCCCACAGGCGCATTTCACCGGGGAGCGGCTCCAGTATCGGGTCGTCCTCCGCATCCTGCCAAGTGATGGAAACCGCGTCGGCGGCTTCCATTTGCCCCACGATCTCGTCCTGGAAACGGGAGGTGGCGTGGCAGACCAGTTGCCGCCAGCTCATTTCATCCCCAGCATTTTTTCGAGGTAATGGATGTCTGCACCGCCTGCCTGAAACGCGGGGTCTTCCATGATGCGGGTTTGCAATGGAATATTGGTCTTGATGCCTTCCACCAGCATTTCGCTGAGTGCGCCGTGCATGCGGCAAATGGCGGTGGCGCGGTCTTCGCCATGCACAATCAGTTTGCCGATCATGGAGTCGTAGTAAGGCGGGACGCTGTAATCGGTGTAAATGTGTGAGTCGACCCGCACGCCCAGCCCGCCCGGCGCGTGATAGCGGGTAATTTTGCCTGGCGAAGGCGCGAAGGTTTGGGGGTCTTCCGCATTGATGCGGCATTCGATGGCATGGCCATGAGGCATGATGTCTGCTTGTTGGAGCATCAGTTTTTCGCCAGCAGCGATCAACAGTTGTTGCTTGACCAAGTCCACGCCCGTGATCAATTCCGTGACCGGATGTTCCACTTGCAAACGGGTGTTCATTTCAATGAAGTAGAATTCGCCGTTCTCGTACAGGAACTCGAATGTGCCAGCGCCACGGTAGCCAATACGGCGGCAAGCTGCCGTGACCTGTTGGCCGATGCGGGCGCGCTGTTCCGGGGTAATGCCGGGGGCTGGAGCTTCTTCCACCACTTTCTGGTTGCGCCGTTGCATGGAGCAGTCGCGTTCGCACAGGTGGATGGCGTTGCCGTAGGAATCTGCCAACACCTGCAACTCAATATGGCGCGGATGCTGGAGGAATTTTTCCATGAACACCACGTCATTGCCAAAAGCAGTCTTGGCTTCGGCGCGGGTCATGGCGACCGCGCCCACCAGCTCATCAGGGCCGTAAACGACGCGCATGCCGCGCCCGCCGCCACCGCCGGTCGCCTTGACAATCAGCGGATAACCGATGCGCGCACCCATCTTCAGGATTTCTTCCGGTTCATCTGGCGTGCCGCCTTCGGAACCTGGGACGCAAGGCACGCCAGCAGCCAGCATCGCTTCCTTGGCGGAAATTTTGTCGCCCATCAGGCGGATGGTTTCTGCGCGTGGGCCGATGAAAATGAAACCGCTGGACTCCACCCGTTCGGCAAAATCGGCGTTTTCTGACAGAAAGCCGTAGCCAGGGTGGATAGCGTCAGCCCCGGTCACTTCCGCAGCACTGATGATGGCGGGGATATTCAGGTAACTGTCGATGGAACGGGGCGGCCCGATGCAGACCGATTCATCTGCCAGCCGCACATGCTTCAATTCACGGTCGGCAGTGGAGTGGACAGCAACAGTCTTGATGCCGAGTTCGCGGCAGGCGCGCAAAATGCGCAGGGCAATTTCACCCCGGTTTGCGATCAGTACTTTTTTTAACATTTCCTTACCTACAGGGTGCTTTACCCAATCACGAACTTTACTCAACGATAAACAGCGGCTGGCCAAATTCGACCGGCTGTTCATTCTCAACCAGGATCGCCTTGATGGCGCCAGCCTTGTCAGACTGGATTTGGTTGAGCATTTTCATCGCTTCTATGATGCATAACGTATCGCCAACCTTGACGCTCTGGCCAACTTCAACAAACGGCTTGGCGGTAGGGGAGGATGCACGGTAAAACGTGCCCACCATCGGGGATTCGACGGTATGCCCAGCAATTGGGGCGGCGGCTTCGATAGGTGCCGCCGTTGGGGTGGGGGCGGTTGCAGCCATAGGGACCGCCATCGTTGGCGCAAAGAACTGCTGCGGCGCTGGAGCCGCCATCATCATGCCGGAGTTGATCCGGCTGATGCGGACGGAATCTTCCCCTTCCTTGATTTCGATTTCTGCGACATCGCTGCCTTCCAGCAGGCTGATCAGTTTTTGTATTTTACGGACGTCCATCATGGGTTAATGCTCGGTCGTGTTTACTGAGTTTCTGTATAGCGGCATACAGTGCGAGTTCATAGCCCAATGCGCCAAATCCCAGGATCACGCCATCGGCGACATCGGAAAAGTATGAGTGATGGCGGAAAGCCTCCCGCCGGTGCACATTGGACAGGTGTATTTCGATGAAAGGTATGGCAACTCCCAGCAAAGCGTCACGCAATGCGATGCTGGTGTGGGTATAGGCACCTGGATTGATCAGGATGTAATCGACCTGCTCGTCCATGGCATGGTGGATGCGGTCGACCAATGCGCCTTCTGAGTTGCTCTGAAAACATAGCAGGGTGTGTTGCTGCTGGTTCGCCGCTGCGGTCAGGCGGGCTTCGATTTCTGCGAGGGTAAGGCTGCCGTAATGGCCGGGTTCACGTTTTCCCAGCAGGTTCAGGTTTGGCCCGTTGAGCAAAAGCATGGTTGCCATTGAATTCCGCCTTTTGTTCCAAAATACCCAGAAAAGGACGGCATTCTACACCGAACTGCGGCGATATGCAGCAATTCGGCGTGAAAATTGGGGATAGGGGTTTGTTTAGCGCCCCTTGAACAATGAGCCGAGGATGCCGCGCACGAGTTGGGTGCCGATCCGGCGTCCGGCGCTGGAGGTTGCCGCTTTGACCGCATTCTTGAGCATGGTTTCACCAATGCTGTCCAACAGGCTGTCAGGCTCGCGCGGACGGCTGCGGGCTGTGCGCCGGGCTTCTTTATCGGCTTCCGCTTGTGCTTTTATGGCAGCGGCTTCTTCAGCGGCGGCGGCGGCGCGTTTCTGCAGCAATTCATAGGCTGATTCACGGTCAACCATGGCGTCATAGCGGCCCGCAAATGGGCTGGCGCGCAGCAAGTCGGCGCGTTCCGCCTCCGTGAGCGGGCCAATCCGGGATTCCGGGGGGCGGATCAGGACGCGTTGCACCATGCTGGGAATGCCCTTGTCTTCCAGCACTGAAACCAGCGCTTCCCCCACTTCCATCTGCATGATGGTTTCGGCTGTGTTCAGGTTCGGGTTTTGGCGGAAGGTGTCCGCCGCCGTCCGCACAGCTTTCTGGTCGCGTGGCGTAAAGGCACGCAACGCATGCTGGATGCGGTTGCCAAGTTGGCCAAGTACGGAGTCCGGTATGTCCAGCGGGTTTTGGGTGATGAAATAGATGCCGACGCCTTTGGAGCGGATCAGCTTGACGACCTGTTCCACTTTGTCGACCAGCGCCTTGGGGGCATCGTCGAACAGCAAATGGGCTTCATCAAAGAAAAACACCAGGCGCGGCTTGTCAAGGTCGCCAACTTCGGGCAGGTCTTCAAACAATTCCGCCAGCAGCCATAGCAGGAAGGTGGAGTATAAGCGCGGCGTATTGATCAGCCGGTCGGCGGCAAGGATATTGACGTTGCCATAGCCGCCTGCGCCGGTGCGGATGAAGTCCCACAAATCCAGCGCCGGTTCGCCAAAAAACTTGTCTGCACCTTGCTGTTCCAACACCAGCAACTGGCGTTGGATCGCGCCAACGGAGGCGGAGCTGACATTGCCATAGGTGTTGCTGAACTCCCGGCTGTTTTCACCCAGATATTGAAGGATGGAACGCAAATCCTTGAGATCCAGCAATAACATGCCTTGGTCATCAGCAAATTTGAAGGCGATATTGAGCACGCCTTCCTGTGTGTCATTCAGATCCAGCAAGCGGGCGAGCAGCACCGGCCCCATATCAGAAATGGTGGCGCGCACCGGGTGGCCACGTTCGCCGGACAAATCCCAAATGATGGTTGGGCAGCTGGCGAATTTGAAACCGTCGATGCCGATTTTTTGTACGCGCTCATCAACTTTGGGGTTGGCGGTTCCGGCTGCGGCGATGCCGGTCAGATCCCCTTTGATGTCGGCCATAAAGACCGGCACGCCAATACGTGCAAAGCCTTCCGCCAGAATTTGCAGGGAAATGGTTTTGCCCGTGCCAGTAGCGCCTGCAATCAGGCCGTGACGGTTGGCGAAGCGCGGATTGAGGAAAACTTTCTCTTCACCCTTGCCGATCAGGATGCCGGTCTGCTCTGACATGGTTATGACTCCTTTGGTTTCTAATATTTTTCAGGTGGCAAGAGTGTAGCAGGAAACGCGGGCCGGTCTCTATTGAAGCTGTAGTTTTTGTAAGGTTTCCAGGGTGATGGCCCCAACGGCAAGCTGGTTGTCTTCCTGGTAGCGAGTCAAGGCGGCGCGGGTTTCCGGCCCCAACAGGCCGTCAAGCGCCGCTTGGTAATAGCCTTGCTGTTGCAGGCTGGTCTGCAATTGTAGGATTTTTCCCGGACTGAGGGTAGCTTCGCATAATGCAGGCATTTGCACGATGCGTTCTGGGCGTATTTTCTGCAAGGTCGGAAGGCTTTGGGTTTCTGCTGGCCGCTGCTCGGCTGTGAGCCTGGCGGGCTGTTCCACGCGGGCCAGTTTGAGGCTGGCATATTCGGCGGGAATTTCCTTGCGCACTATTTTGGCGGGCTCTGCCAACACTTTGCGGGTCACGGTTTCCGTCCGGGCGGGAATGATTTTTTTGACGGTGCGGGCAGGCATGTCGACGACTTGGCAGCTGATTTCTGTGTATTCGGCTGGGACATTAATCAGGCAATTGGAAGGAACCTGGTTGTCGCCGCCAGCCAATACCTGTGGGCAGGCCGGGTTCCAGCGTTGGGTGGCTTCCTTGATCTTGATGCGCTTGGTTTCAGTGCGGTAGGTGGCGGGCAATGTTTCGACCTCGACACGTTCACGCTCCACTTCAATGGTTTCAGTGACCTCATTGAATACAGGGGGAGTGATTTCATACTCCACATAGGCGTCCGCCACTTTTACCTTGCGTTCGCCAGCGCCCATCTGTACAGGCGTCGTGATATACGAAGCGCTGGGTTCAGTGACGGTGACAGGCTGGGCGATGGTGCGGTAACTGGCTGGAGCAAGCACCTGCACTTGGCAGAAACTGTCCGCCTCGCTGGTTTCAGCCTGGGCGGTGGAAATGAACAGGGCAACAGCCAGCAATAATAGCAGGGCTGTAATCTGTGCTTTGGGGTAAAGCTGGATAATTCTCATAGTTTATTTGTGAGTAGCCGCAGGATGATGTTATTAAGGGGCGGATTCTAAACAAAAGCAACTTAAAAAAACCAGTATGTTAGTATTTTCCTTTTGATAGCTGTTATCGTCTATGCAAGTCCGCGCCGAACAGATAGAAGAACATTTACGCCTCTCCCTTGCGCCGGTTTATCTGATTGCAGGCGATGAGCCGCTTCAGGTCATGGAAACGGCGGACGCCATCCGCAAAGCCGCACAGCAACAAGGCTTTAGCGAGCGGGAGGTGCTGAACATCGACACCCAGTTTGACTGGGGCGTGCTGTATGACGCAGCTGGCGCATTGTCCCTGTTCGCTGACCGGAAGTTGCTGGATGTACGGATGCCGACCTGTAAAGCAGGTCAATCCGGTGTCAAGGCCCTGCAACATTACCTGGATTTTATGCCTGTTGACAAGTTATTGCTGATCCAATCCGGGCGGTTGGATAAAGCCTGTAAAAGTTCCGCTTGGGTAAAGAAGATTGAACAGCAGGGCGTATTGGTGCAGGTATGGGATTTGTCCCCTGCGCAAACCCAGGCCTGGATAGCGCGGCGGATGCGTGCGGCTGGCTTGCAGCCCGACAATGAGGCGGTGCGTTACCTGGCTGAACGGGTGGAGGGCAATTTACTGGCGGCAGTGCAGGAAATTGGCAAGCTTGTGTTGCTTTATGGTAGCCAGCCGCTGACAGCGGAAAGCATCATGACCGTGGTGGCGGACAGTTCCCGCTTCAGTGCATTTGATCTTGCTGACGCCATCCTGTCGCAGGATGTGCGCCGCATCCGCCATGTGATGCTGGTTTTGCAGGAGGAGGATACGGCTGCCCCGTTGCTGGTTTGGACACTTTCCGACTTGTTGCGCCAGCTTTATGCCGCTTGTGGCAATATACGCAACAATTTGTCCATTCAGCCCTTGTTGGTGCGGATGCCGAAGCCTCGTCAGGCAATGTTCCAGAACGCTTTGCGGCGGATGATGGCGGCGGACTGGCCGCGCTTGTTTGCGCAGGCAGCGCAGCTTGACCGGCACAGCAAGGGCGTAGGGCAGGCGGTTTCCCGCCACCCACAAAGGCTATGGGATGAAATGTTGGAGCTGGCGTTGCTGTTGGCTGGACATCCGGTCATCACTCCACAATGAGGCCATGGCTGGCGTACCAGCTACGGTCGATTTCCCAGCGCACTTCCTGGATGCCGGGTTGCGCTTTCGCCAGCTTCCCGGCTTTTTCTTGCACATGCGCCAGTTCTTTCTGGGCGGCGATCATGGCCGGGCTGTCAGGATTGTTGGTGTCCAGGTTAGGCTTGGCGATGTTGAAGAAATGCAAGACGGAGACTTCAGGCGAGCGTGGGCTGCTCAGGGTGGCGATGCCATTTTCCACTTTCAAGGCATGGAACTGATAAGGGTAAGCCTGCAATTCCACATCCGTTTTTAACACGCCATTCAACTGGTTGATGGCGGGATCCTGTTTGAGGAACCAAATCAAGGCAAGGCCTGCAACCAGGGCTAGAACGACTAGAAATTGTTGTTTGTTGGACATGACATAAACCTTCAGCAAGTTGCTTGCTTTGTTCCAAAATATGAATTAGCATTTAATTATATTCTAACACAGCTAAGATAATCTTGAACCAAGATTATTTTGATAGCGACCAATAGGCCGTCTGTCTTGCCAGGAAGGTGCAGCCAGTACGAGTGAAAGGTACTGGCTATACCCTCCTAGCGGTTGGGCGTCCTTCAGGGCGCCCTTTTTTATGCCTGATTCTTGCCAAGCTGCACCGCCAAATCAATGGCTTCCCGCAAACTGCCAGTTTCCGCCCCTCCTGTTCCCGCCAAGTCCAGCGCCGTGCCATGATCGACCGAAGTCCGGATGATGGGTAAGCCCAGTGTGATATTGATGGCCTTACCGAAGCCAACATGCTTGAGCACCGGTAGCCCTTGGTCATGGTACATGGCCAATACCGCATCGGCGTTCTGCAGGTTGCGGGGGGTAAATAAGGTATCAGCAGGCAATGGGCCGGTCAGGCTCATGCCTTGTTGTTGCAGGCGCTGGATGATGGGGATGATGACGTCCAATTCTTCCGTGCCCAGATGGCCGCCTTCGCCTGCATGCGGGTTCAACCCACATACCAGGATGTGCGGGTTGGGGATGGCGAATTTTTTCTGCAAGTCTTGATGAAGGATTTCCAGCACTTGCAGGAGCAGTTCCTGGGTTATCAGGCTGCTGACCCGGTGCAAGGGCGTATGTGTGGTGGCCAGGGCCACCCGCAGCTTATCCGCCGTCAGCATCATCACCGGCAACGGCGCGCCGGTCAGTTCCGCAAGAAATTCCGTGTGGCCTGTAAAGGGGACGCCTGCTTCATTGATGACGCCTTTATGCAGCGGTGCGGTCACCATTGCGGCAAACTCACCGCTCATGCAGCCCGCCGCCGCCCGCCGCAGGGTTTGCAGGACATATTCCGCGTTCGCCGGATTCAGCACGCCTGCTTCAACGGGTTCGGCGCAAGCGACCGGCAGGACAAAGCATTCCCCCGCCTCACAGGGCGTCTGCAAACCAATGTCTGGGGAATAGGGGCGCAACCGGATGCTGAGTTGCAGCTGGTTGGCTCGCTCGCGCAGGATGGCAGGGTCGGCGATGACCACCAAGTCTGTCGGCCATTGCCGTCCTTGCAATAATTGCAGGATGATGTCAGGGCCAATACCGGCAGGCTCACCCGCCGTGATGGCGATCCGTTGGCGCTTGGCCATGGGTCAGCGCAATCTCAGGCTGTTGTTGGTTTCAACCGGGATGCGGTATTCGATATAGGCGTCATTGCGCAACTCCAGCAACCATGATTGGTACTGTTGCTCGATTAGCGCCTCATTTTCCCCTTCGGCTGCTTTTACCCGGTTGCGCAATTCACGCTTGCGCAGCGCATCCGCCATCAATTTGCGGCGGGTTTGCTCGCGGAATTCAGCATAATTGATGCCTTCCTTCTGCAATGCTTGCTGGAAAGCGGGCATGCTCAGTTTGTTCTGCTGGGCGATGGTTTCAATCGCTTTGTTGAGGGTGACGTCATCGATCTGGATGCCAGCGGTTTCCGCTTTCTGCATTTGCAGGCGTTCCATGATCAGGTTGTCAACCGCCAGTTTCAGCAGCGCCTGTGGGGAAAGGCTTGCCGCCGCTTGGCTGGAGGCGCGCAGCACCGCCGCCCGCTGGCGGGCTTCGCTCAACATGACGGCATCGCTGTTGACAATGGCGGCGATCTGGTCAAGCGGGACGCCGTTGTCAGCACGCACAGGCTGGATGGCGAGCGCAAGGGCCAGCAGGGTTGTGTACACGAGTGGGTGAAAGTTTGCTTTATTCATATCCGTAAACGCGGTCTTGCAGCAGGTCACGGGTCCCGCTGCCAAAGTTGCCCAGCCCTTTCAATTCCAGTTCGACAAACACCGCGTTGTCACGGGTGGTGTTGTCGGGAAGCAGGTAGTTACGGCTGGCGACACGGGTTTTCCAGCAGCAGCTTTCATATTCTGCACCGATCACCGTTTCCAGGTCACGGTTATTTTGCAGGTCATGCTCCCAGGCACCGATCGCTTTCCAGCGCGGGTTGACCGGAACCGAAAATGACAGGCTGGCCGACTTGAAGTCATTCTTGCGTTGGGCGTAGCCGACGTTGAGGATGCGTTGTTTGTCATCCTTATAATGGATGTGCGCTTCGCCAGCATTGAAGGTTTTGGTGTCGCTGTCCCAATAGGCCGTGCTGCTCAAACGGGTGCGCGGGTTGATTTCACCGGCAGCCTCCATGACGATCTCTGAACGGTCGCCCAATGATGGCGATTCCCCAGGCAAGGTGACCTTGCGGTCATCAAAATAATACATTTGCCCAATACTGGCGCGGAACAGCTCGCGCCCATCTTCTGGTGATTGCACGCGGCTGGTGAGGGAGGCGGACAGGCGGTTGGCGTCGCCAATGCGGTCTTTGCCCGTGAAGCGGTTTTCGGCAAACAGACGGTCGTAATTCAAGCTGCGTTCGGAGGAGTCGAACACTGGAATATTGCTTTGGTCACGATAAGGCGTGTAGGTATAAAACAGGCGCGGCTCCAGCGTCTGGACATAACGCCCGTCCTTTATATTGCGTTCAAAGAACAGGCCCGTATCCAAGCTGGCGGTGGGCAAGGTGCGCGTGATGCGGGTTCCGGCGGCGTCATCCAGCTTATACTCGGTATGGTGCAAGGTGAGGGATGGTTTGATATAGGCGGCGTTGGTGGAGAATTTTTTGCTGGCACGGGTGGTGAAGTCCAACCGGGTGCCGTTGGTTTCGGTGTTGCTTCTGGAAAAGTTGGTGAATTCGGTTTCGGCGCTCAGGTTCAGGCCATTGCCTTTTTGTGGCGGGCGGTAGCGCAGCAGCAATTGCGGTAGCCGCGCATGGGGCGCAACGCCCCCATCCAGCACCTGATAGTTTTGCATTAGGCCGGAAAACGACCAGTTTTCACCAGCAGTCCGGTATTCCAGCCGCCGTTCCAGGTTAACGACACTGGTTGCCTCCAGGGAGTTGCCAAGGTCGACGAAATACTGGTCGTCTGACACCCCTTCAGCCTGCCACGACAGGCTGGAGAGCTCACCCAGGCGGGTGTCGTTTTGCACCTTGAAATAATAGCGGTTGCTCTTGTCGCTGGTGCGGTCATTTGGCAGCAGCACGTAGGACATTGAGCCCTTGCGCTTTTCCGTCAGGTAACGGAATTCACCGCCCAATTGCAGGCCACGTCGCCCTAATAGGGTCGGCGTCAGGGTCAAATCATAATTGGGTGCAAGGTTGAAATAATACGGCGTGCTCAATTGCAGGCCGGAACGCTCATTCGTGCCGATGCTTGGCCACAGGAAGCCAGACTTGCGCGCATCCGTCAACGGAAAGGAAAAATACGGCAAGTACAACACGGGGACATTGCGGATTTTCAGTGTGGCGTTGCGGGCCGTGCCCTGTTCCTGCTTATGGTCCAGCTTGATGGATGAGGCGTTCAAGGTCCAGTCCTGGCTGCCTGCCGGACATGTCGTATAAGTGGAGTTTTCCAACCGGGTCAGGTCTGGCGTTTCCTGCACGACATGCTTGCTGAAGCCGCGCCCATCCGCCTGGTTTAACTGGTACTCGGCATTTTGCATTTCGCCAGTATCTTGCAGCAGGTTGTAATGGAGTTCGCTGCTTTGTGCGCGCATTTTGTCGCTGTTGAAGTTGACATTGCCGCTGCCGCTGACAATGCCTGCCGGTTGCTCATAACTGGCGGTGTCGGCCCGGAGAGCCTTGCCAGCTTGGGATATTTGCACATTGCCCGTCATGGTCGAGACGCCTTGGGCGCGGAACAACGCGGTGTCGGCTTCAATATAAACGGCTTGCGGGGGGAGGCTGGAGGGGCGCTGAACTTCAGTAAGAGGGGCTTCTGTCGCCGGGCATGTCATCCACTCAGTTTGGGCGAATACGACCAGGGGGCTGCACGACAGGCTTATTAATACACAGTGAATGAAATGTTGTTGTAATCGGGTTCTCATGCTTTCCGTGCAGCATTTAAAGGACGCTAACATCGCATACTCCTCAAGCAGACTCAATCGAAAATATCCCTTACAGGAATGCATTTTTCATTGAAACCGTAACACAGAAAAGTGTAACCTAGCCTCACTTGTGAGGGATGGTCCAAGAAAAATACTGGCTATTCCATGTGATTAAGATAATTTCATGTTGGAAATATAGATAAAATTATTTATTTTTCCATAAATTTGAAATATCATATTGAAATGTAGAATATTTACTCAGATAATATTTATTTAAGGTCGGTACCAGGCAACAACCAGGTGTGTTCTTGGAAGGGAGAAACAGTGAGAACTGCTGAATATTCAAATGGAATGTCCAACATGATGGGGTTGGAGGCCAAAAGCCAGAACAACGAAATAGGATATAAACCCATGCAGCCAGAGGAAATAGGTAACAAACGCGGGCGAGGTCGGCCCAAAGGCGCGACGTCCAGCACGCTAGCCGAGGTCAGGGCGCAGGCGGCCGAGGAAAAGCGTAAAATCAGGGATGAGCTCAGTAATAAGGTCAATCTGCTGCGGCATCAATTGGACGAGCTCGACAACAAATACAAAGAAGATGTGCGTGAGTTGCGTGAATCTTTGCGCATGAGCGAGCAGCGTGAAGCCTTTTACCGCGCCGCTTTGGAAGACCGCCTGCAAATCGTTGCAGAGCATATCCACAAAAGCCTGACAGAGTGGGCGAATGCAGAACTTGAGGAAGGCCAGATCACCCAACGAAAGCGTGGCCGTCCGCGCAAGACTTTCAAATAAGTTTACCTATATTCAGGTTTATCATGAGGTGTGGGCATTTCTGCCTGATACACCTCAGAGCAGGCGTTCCAGGATTTTTCGGTAAATAATTGTCAGTGCCTCGAGATCCGCCACTGAAACGCATTCATTCACTTTGTGGATAGTTTTATTGACCGGGCCAAGTTCCATAACTTGGGCTCCGGTTGGTGCAATGAAGCGTCCATCTGAGGTGCCGCCTGAGGTCGACAATTCCGTTTCCTGCCCGTTGACACTGCCAATGGCTTCGATGCCTGCGTCCACCAGCGCCCCGCGTGTTGTGAGGAAGGGGTTGCCAGAAAGTGTCCAGGCCAGATCGTAGCGCAGCTTGTGTTGCTGGAGGATCGCTCCCACCTGTTCACGTAAACCGGCATCCGTCTGTTCGGTTGAAAAGCGAAAGTTAAATTCCGCTGTCACTGTGCCGGGGATGACATTGTTCGCCCCTGTCCCGCCATGGATGTTGGATATTTGGAAACTGGTGGGGGGGAAAAATTCGTTGCCTTTATCCCATTCCATGCCCGCCAGCTCTGCCAAGGCCGGTGCGGCGCGGTGGATGGGATTGTCCGCCAGATGCGGGTAAGCGACGTGCCCTTGCTGGCCGATTACGGTCAGGATGCCGTTGAGGGAACCCCGCCGCCCGTTTTTGACGACATCACCGACACAGCAGGTGCTGGAAGGTTCGCCAACCAAACACCAGTCGATTTTTTCATTGCGTTTTTCCAACGCCTCCACCACCTTGACCGTGCCATTGATGGAAGGGCCTTCCTCATCGCTGGTGATCAGGAACGCAATCGAGCCTTGGTGGTGCGGGTGTTCGCGCACAAAGGTTTCGGCGGCGACCACGAAAGCTGCAATGCTGCCTTTCATATCCGCCGCGCCACGCCCGTACAACATCCCGTCACGGATTTCCGGTTGGAACGGAGGGCTGTCCCAGGCGTCCAGCGGGCCAGTGGGCACCACGTCGGTATGGCCAGCGAAGCAAAATACCGGGGATGTTGTGCCGCGCCGCAGCCACAGGTTGTCCACGTCCCCAAAGCGCATGTGCTCGGCCACAAAGCCGAGGGGAGCCAGGCGTTCGGCCAGCAATTGTTGGCAGCCTTCATCCAGTGGCGTGACGGAAGGGCGGGAAATCAGGTCGACAGCAAGCTTGAGGGTCGCAGACATAGTGGGTGTGAATCCGGTGGGGTTTAATTCTGGAACAATTGGCGGTAGGCGTCTGGTGAGAAGCCGACAACATGCCGTGTCCCCAAATCCAGTAACGGGCGCTTGATAATGGAAGGGGTTTCCTCCATCACAACCAGCGCCAGGGTTTCGTCCATGTTCTCGCGGGTTTCTTCCGGCAGGTTGCGCCAGGTGGAGCCGCGTTTGTTGACCAGTGTTTCCCAGCCAAATTCCGCTGTCCATTCACGCAGCCATACCGGGTTGAGGCCATCCTTGCGGAAGTCATGGAAGGTATAGGCAATGCCGCGCCCTTCCAGCCAGGCGCGGGCTTTTTTCACCGTGTCACAGTTGCTGATGCCGTACATAATGGTCATTGGTCATACCGTTTGTGGTAAGAGCGGCGTTTCCCGGCGCGCTGAGTAATGACGCCCTCGACACGATCCAGGCCGCTGATTTCGATGAATGGGTAGTTTTCGTTAAGCGCAGCCAGGATGTGCCTGCCATCAATGATGCGCAACTGGCGAAAGATATATTCACCTTGGTAATCCACGGCGAACACATAAGCGCCATCACGCGCGATGCCGGTTGGGTCGATGAGGATGATGCAACCCTTGGCGAATTCCGGCTCCATGCTGTCGTCGGTGACTTGCAGGGCGAAAGGTTCGGCCTCGGCGCAGCTGCCCAGCTCGCCCATGCCGCCGCCATGCCGAAAGTCCGGTTGCAGGTTTTGTTTGAAAGTTTCAATGCTGATGCGGGTTTCCGTCATGTCTTAAGCCTCCACAGGCGTATTGCGGCTGAATTCACTGGCGATGACATGGCGTTGCGGTTCATACCAGTGGAGTTTCTCATGCAAGTTCACGACTTCGCCGACAATGGTCAGGGTAGGGGCGCGGACTCCGCTGTCCCGCACCAGTTGCGGCAGGGTGGCGATGGTGCCGATATGCACACGCTGGTTGCGGGTGGTGCCCTGTTCGACCAGCGCGGCAGGCGTGTCGCCGGAACGGCCATATTCCTGCAATTTCTGGCTGATCACTTCGATGCCGGTCAGGCCCATGTAAAACACCACGGTCTGATTGGGCTGGGCAAGCTGCGTCCAGTTCAGGCCGATGGTGCCATCCTTCAAGTGGCCGGTGGCGAAGGTGCAGGATTGCGCATAATCACGGTGGGTCAGCGGAATGCCTGCGTAGGACGAGCAGCCGGACGCCGCCGTAATGCCCGGCACCACCTGGAACGGGATGCCGTTTTCCGCCAGCGTTTCGATTTCCTCGCCGCCGCGCCCGAAAATGAATGGGTCGCCGCCCTTGAGGCGCAGGACGCGTTTGCCCTGTTTGGCGAGATCCACCAGCAGGTCGTTGATTTTATCTTGTGGGACTGCGTGGTTGGCTTTTTCCTTGCCGACGTAGATGCGTTCAGCGTTTTGGTTGGCCATGTCCAGGATCGACTTGGAAACCAGCCGGTCATACACCATCACGTCCGCCTGCTGCATCAGGCGTAATGCCTTGAAGGTGAGCAGATCCGGGTCGCCGGGGCCTGCGCCGACCAGATACACTTCGCCGATGCGGTGCCCGGATGGGTACTGGTCAAGCATTTCTTCCAGCAGGCGGCGGGCGTCCTCTTCGTGGCCTGCGTACACCAGCTCGGCGAACGGGCCTTTCAGCGCCTGTTCCCAGAAGCTTTTGCGCTGCTCTTCCGGCAGGCGCTTTTTCACGATGTCGCGGTATTCTTCCGTGATGCTGGCAAGCTGGCCGCAACTGGAGGAAATCATGGTTTCCAGCCGCATCCGCAATTGCCGCGCCAGCACCGGGGAAGCGCCGCCGGTGGAAACTGCAACCATGACAGGTGAACGGTCAACGATCGAAGGCACGATGAAACTGCACAGCGATTGGTCATCCACGACGTTGACCGGGATATTGCGCTTGTCCGCCAGGGCGGCGATATGCGCATTCACCCTGTCGCTATTGGTGGCGGCGATGATCAGGAAATGGCCTTCGGCGTCGTTGTCCGTGAATTCGCGGGCTAACCAGACGACATTCTGCTGGTCGATGGTGAGGCACATTTCAGCCGTGATTTCCGGGGAAACCAGGGTGACATGCGCGCCCGCCTTCAACAGGCTGTCGACCTTACGCTCGGCGACTTTTCCGCCACCCACGACCAGGCAACGGCGGCCATGCAGATTGAGGAAGATGGGAAAACGATCCATTAATCACCTGGGTAGTTATTTGCCGCGTTTCGGGCGGCTTTCGTAGTGGACGACGCCCCTGACCAGTTCGCCATACGGGAAGTCGGCAATGTTACTGTATTTTGACAGGCCGATGTTGATCAATTCATAAAGGTCCTGCACCGTCTTTTCACCCGCCAGCGCTGGAAACAGCTCCAATTGCAACGCCAAGGCACCGCCTGCCTGCACCTTCAATTCCTTGTTGTGCGGCAACGGGCCATCGATGAAAGTTTCGTGCAGGGCGAAGCGCGAGTTTTGCCGCAGGGTGTCGAGGAAAACGGCGCAATTGGCGAGGCTGGCGGGCGAACGGCAACCAACGCCTTCCCGTGTGGCCAGCAGGAAGCGGTTTTTGCGGCTGCAATCGCAGCGGCGGTTGTTGATGGCTTTTTCAAATACGCAACGGTTTTCATTGATTTCGTGATAGACCGCGCGGAACTGATCTTCATCCATAAGCGGCCCGGCTTATTTTTCCCATTCCATCAGGATGGGTTTTTCACGGTGTTCCTGCAGGCGCTCTTCCGCTTCGAGCTGGCTGGCGGCATGGATCAGTTTGTACTCGGCTTGGTCGCCCGGCTCCTGCCGCATGCGGAAGTTGCGGGCGATTTCGCGGGCTTCCTTGTAGGTTTCGCAGGTATCTTGCAACTCCAGGTTCTTGAGCAGCCGGGTGGGTTGTGTGATGCGGAAAACGTAGTAGGGCATGGGTTCACCTATTTCAATAAAAGCTTTATCTGGGTCAGCAAGGGGGCGGTCAACGGCTCCAGGCGCTTGCGCATCACCGAGCCGACCGCGTCATTGCCGCCAAAATACGGGATCAGGGAGTCTTCTCCCATTTGCGCCAATATTAGCATGGACTTAAATAAGGGCAGGGTCTCGCTGTCCAACCTGCCCACGACGGTTTGTATGTCGGGTGGGTAGTCATCGGCGCACAGTTGGTCCGCCCGTTGCAAGGCGTCAGCAAGGTCGCGCACGCCACGGGCTTCAGGAAACGGCAACCCGAAGCGTGCGCCCAACGCAATGAACAAGGAAATGACCACATCTTGGTCAACAGGTTTGTCCAGCGCCAATTGCAGGGCGCGCAGCCAGTTTTGGCCGGAAACAGAGAGCGCGTCGCAGAAGGCTTGCGCCCATGGATTGCCTACCGCCACGGGTTCTGCCAGACAAGCGCTGACGGCGGGGTGGTATGGGCTGGCCTTGGCGGGCAATGGGATCAGCGCCGGGTCGGCATGCAGGAAGCCGACGTAGAACGGGTTTTTGCGTTTGGCGCGGCTCCACAGCTTTTCCCGCTCTTCGGGGGAAACCAGTCCGCCTTGCAGGCATAAACGCACGGTGTCGACCACATCCAGTTGCACTTCCTCGAAAGGCAGGAACTCCAGCAGGTAGGCGGCGAGTTCTTTGCCTAATGGGCCAGCGGCGACTGCGGGTTTTTCCAGCAGGCGGCGGGCATTGTGGGCGCTGGGGCTGGCCCACCAGGCGCGGCGGCCAGTTTCATGGGTCAGGCTGGGGGCGTGGACGACGGCGACTATGGCTTCCGGCTCACCCAGCAGCAGCATTTGTTCAAGGTTATTGCGGGCATGGCCCATGCGCGTCCAGCGTTTCAGGAAGACCGGATAACCACCGGGAGACCCTGTCACTTTGGTGGAAAACAACTCGCGCACCCATTTCAGATACAGGTCGTCGCGCACCGTGGGATTCAGGCGCACCTTGGCTTCCCCCCGTTCCGTCAGGGCGTGGACGGTCATGGTGGCTTCATTGATGCGCACCGCCTGCAACGGCTGGGCAAGCAACACATTCAGGCGCAGATTGTCTTCATTGGAAAGCTGCAAGGCGTCAAATCCATTTTCCCAGATAACTGCTAAGAATTATCGATGCAGGAAACCCGCAAGCCAATAACCCTCAGGTAGTAGATTGGATTGGGTGCCACCCGGTCATTGCCGGAAGTGTTGATGGGTATCTTTACATCAGGCGGTGTTTTGTGGTTATTATTAACGAACGTTAATTAACTATTGTTGCCTGCATCATGAAATGTGTCTGCGATACCAAACCCAGGATTCTGGAAGTCGCCATCGCCTTGTTTTCCAACCGGGGATATAACGGCGTCTCCATGCGCGATGTGGCGGGCGAGGTCGGCATCTCGCCACCTGCCCTCTATAACCATTTTGACAGCAAGGAAACCCTTTACCGTGAGGCGGTGATGGCGGCTTTCGAGAAAAAGTCTGCGCGCCTGATCGCCGCCTTGTCGGAGTGCGATGAGCACCTGCAATGCTTGCGGCAATTTTTGGAAGTGCTCACCGCCGGGATACAGGATGACCTGCACTTTCACCGCCTGATGCAACGCGAATTGCTGGATGCCGATGCAGGGCGGCTGGCGTTTCTGGAAAGCTCGATTTTCGGCAAAGTGCGGCAGCCGCTGATGGCGCTACTGGAAAAGCTGAAGCCGGGGTGTGACGTGCTGCTGCTTTCCGAAATGATCTTCTGCATGGCCGGGCAGCATTACTCAGTCCGCCCGGCACGGGCGCATCAGGAACAGGCTGAAGAGCGCTCTGCCGCCGCTGTGGTGGAATTGGTGTTACAGATTTTGACCCCCTATTTCGAGGTGGGCCAATGAGATGGCTGTTTACTGCTTATCATATCAATGAGGTCAGCATGAAGTTGCAAACCGGAACACGTTGGAGGGGGCGGCGCATGCAGATTGCGCCTGCATTGACAGGCGTTTTGCTGTTTCTGGCTCTGGCGGGTTGCCAGCCGGACAAGGACGCCGCAGGCAAACCTGCTGCGGGAGGGGGGCAGCCACCCAAAGTGGATGTCAAGACCCTTCGCACCCAGCAGATTGAGCTGAAAGAAACCAGTTCCGGGCGGGTGAGCGCGTTCCGTGAAGCGGAAGTGCGCCCACAAGTGAGCGGCATCATCCAAAAGCGCCTGTTTGTGGAGGGCGGCGTCGTCAAGCAGGGGGATTTGCTGTACCAAGTGGATCCGGCCCCTTATCAGGCGGCGTTGGAAAGCGCGCAAGCGTCCCTGGCGGTGGCCGAGGCCAATGTCGACAGCACCCGCAACAAGGCGGAACGTTACCAAAGCCTCGCCAGCCAAGCGGCGGTCAGCAAGCAGGACAGGGATGACGCCGCCGCCGCCTGGAAGCAGGCCGAGGCACAGGTCAAGGTCGCCAAGGCCGCCATCAGGGGCGCACAAATCAATCTGGGCTACACCCGCATTACCGCGCCGATCAACGGGGTGACGGGCCGTTCCAGCGTGACCGAAGGCGCCTTGGTTGCGGCGCAACAGGCCGCATCGCTGGTGACTATCCGCCAGCTATCCCCAGTTTATGTCGATGTCCAGCGTAATGCGCTGGCGGTCGCCAAATCCACCGAACCGGAGCGGGATCAAAATGTGACGCTGACCCTGGAGGATGGGACGCCTTTCCCGGAAACCGGCACCCTGAAGTTCAACAGCGCCAGCGTTGATGAATCAACCGGGACGCTGAACGCCCGCGCTGTGTTTGAAAACAAGGAAGGGTTGCTGCTGCCGGGCATGTTCGTGCGCGCCACGCTGGTGACCGGCGTCATCCAGGATGGCTTGCTTGCCCCCCAGCAGGGTATTACCCGGATTCCCAATGGCGGCGCATCCGCGCTGGTGGTCAACGCCGACAACAAGGTGGAAAGCCGCGACGTGGCGGTGTCACAAACAATCGGCGACCAATGGTTGGTCAGTTCGGGTCTGGCGGCGGGCGACCGGGTGATTTATTCCGGTTTGCAGAAAATCAAGCCCGGCGCGCTAGTCCAGCCTTTGGAGGACGGCAAGCCCGCCGATGCAGGCAAGCCCGCCCCCACCCCGCAGCAGAAACAGGAGTAGCTTATGGCGAATTTCTTTGTTGACCGCCCGGTTTTCGCCTGGGTGATCGCCATCCTGATCATGGTGGCCGGGGTGTTGTCCGTTTTCCAACTGCCGATACAGCAATATCCCTCCATTGCGCCGCCAACCATTGCGGTCAGCGCCTATTATCCGGGTGCATCCTCCAAGGCGGTGGAAGACAGCGTGACGCAGGTGATTGAGCAAAGCATGACCGGGTTGGACAACCTGTTGTACATGGCGTCCCAAAGCGACAGCAATGGCAACGCCACGGTCAACCTGACGTTTGGGGCCGATATCGACCCGGACATTGCGCAGGTGCAGGTGCAGAACAAGTTGAAAACGGCGGAATCCCTGTTGCCCGACGCGGTCAAGCAGCAAGGCGTGAATGTCACCAAGTCCTCCCGTTCTTTTCTGCTGGTGGTCGGGCTGGTTTCCAGCGACGGCAGCATGGACCGCAATGCGCTGGCCGATTACGCCTACAGCCATTTGAAAGAACCGCTGTCACGGGTGAATGGCGTCGGCAACCTGCGTATTTTCGGTTCGCAGATGGCCATGCGCATCTGGATGAATCCGGAAAAGCTGACCGCGACCGGCCTGACGCCGGTGGATGTGCTGAATGCGGTTTCCAACCAGAACACCCAGGTGGCGGCAGGGCAACTGGGCGGTTTGCCTGCGGTGAAAGGCCAGCAGATCAACGCCACCATCATCGCCAAGACCCGGTTTGAAAATGTCGCGCAGTTTGAAAATATCCTGCTCAAGGTCAAGCAGGATGGTTCGCAAGTCCGGCTGAAGGATGTGGCGCGGGTGGAGCTGGGGGCGGAAACCTATGGCTCCGAAGGCTTCTTCAATGGACGCCCCGCTTCCGGTATGGCGATACAGCTGGCGACCGGTGCCAATGCGTTGGACACAGCCAAGGCCGTCAAGGAAAAGATGGTTGAGCTGGAGCAGTTTTTCCCCAAAGGAATCGAGGTTGTCTACCCTTACGACACCACGCCTTTTGTGCGCATCTCCATCGAGGAGGTGGTGCAGACGTTGGTGGAGGCCGTGGTGCTGGTGTTCCTGGTGATGTATTTGTTCCTGGGCAACCTGCGCGCCACCCTGATCCCGACGATCGCCGTGCCGGTGGTGCTGTTGGGGACGTTCGGCATCCTGGCTGCGTTCGGTTTCAGCATCAACACCTTGACCATGTTCGGCATGGTGCTGGCGATTGGCCTGCTGGTGGACGATGCGATTGTGGTGGTGGAAAACGTCGAAAGGGTGATGGAGGAGGATGGCCTGCCGCCGCGCGAAGCCACCCGCAAGTCGATGGGGCAGATCATTTTCGCCTTGGTCGGGATCGCCATGGTGCTGTCGGCGGTGTTTGTGCCGATGGCGTTTTTCGGCGGCTCCACCGGGGCCATTTACCGGCAGTTTTCCATTACCATCGTCTCGGCCATGCTGCTGTCAGTAGTGGTGGCGGTGGTGCTGTCGCCTGCCTTGTGCGCCACCATCCTCAAGCCACCCAAGCATGGCGAGTCCAAAGGGTTTTTCGGCTGGTTCAACCGCATGTTCAAGCGCGCCACTGGCGGCTATGTCAGCGGGGTGGGCGGCGTGCTCAAGCGCCCGGTGCGCTTGCTGCTCATTTACGTCATCCTGCTGGCCGGGTTGGGCTTCTTGTACCAGCGGTTGCCCGGATCGTTTTTGCCAACGGAAGACCAGGGCGTCATTTTGACGCTGGTGCAATTGCCTGCTGGCGCCACCCAAGAGCGCACCAAGGAAGTGCTGAAACAGATCGACGCCTATTTCCATCAGCAGGATGCTGTGGATGCGGTGTTCACCGTGGCGGGTTTCAGTTTTGCCGGGCAGGGGCAGAACATGGGCATCGCTTTCGTCAAGCTCAAGGACTGGGATGAACGCCCGCTGCCATCGCAAAGCGCCAGCGCGGTGGTGGGCAAGGCGTTTGGCGCGTTGAGCCAGATCCGTGACGCCCAGATTTTCCCGATCAACCTGCCGCCAATCAGCGAGTTGGGCACCGCATCCGGTTTTGACGTGATGCTGATGGATTACGCCAACCAGGGGCACGACAAGCTGGTGCAGGCCAGGAACCAGTTGCTGGGGATGGCGACGCAAGACCCACGCCTGACCGGGGTGCGCCCCAATGGGATGGAGGATGTCGCCGTTTTCCACCTCAATGTCGATGAGGAAAAGGCCAGTGCGCTGGGGTTGGGCATCAGCGATGTCAACCGCACGTTGAGCGCCGCTTGGGGTTCCGCCTACGTCAATGATTTCATCGACGCAGGCAGGATCAAGAAAGTCTATGTGCAAGGCGACGCGCCCTACCGCATGGCACCGGAAGACGTGAACAATTGGTATGTCCGCAATACGGAAGGGAAAATGGTGCCTTTCAGCGTGTTCACCAGCAATTTCTGGGAGTTTGGCTCACCGCGCCTGGAGCGTTTCAATGGCGTGCCGTCGGTGAACCTGCAAGGGCAGGGTGCGGCGGGCGTCAGTTCGGGTGATGCGATGAACATCATGCAGGAACTGGCGGGCAAGTTGCCTCCTGGCTATGGGTTGGCATGGTCAGGCATGTCGTATCAGGAACGTTCCAGCGGGGAGCAGGCTCCCTTGTTGTATGCGCTTTCCCTGCTGGTGGTGTTCCTCTCGCTGGCCGCCTTGTATGAAAGCTGGTCAGTGCCGTTTGCCGTCATGCTGGTGGTGCCGCTGGGGGTTCTGGGGGCGTTGGCGTTCACTTCGTTGCGCGGCTTCAGCAATGACGTGTATTTCCAGGTGGGTTTGCTGGCGACCATCGGGCTGTCGGCCAAAAACGCAATCCTGATCGTGGAATTCGCCAAGTCCATGGTGGATGAGGGCATGGATGTGCTGGAAGCCACCCTGCAAGCGGCGCGCATGCGTATCCGCCCCATCATCATGACTTCGCTGGCGTTCGTTTTCGGCGTGCTGCCACTGGTGATCAGCACTGGTGCCGGGGCGGGCAGCCGTCAGGCGATTGGCACGGCGGTGACGGGCGGGGTTTTGGCCGCGACATTTCTGGCGGTCTTTTTCGTGCCATTGTTCTATGTGCTGGTGATGAAGCTGGTGCAAAGGCGCACGCCCGCTGGGGAGCTGACGGTCAAGAAGGCTTCTGCCTGACGGGCTGCAAAACGGGCTTCCCTGTTTAACGGGAAGCCCGGCTGGTGAGGTTCAGCAACCGTTCCACCAGCATTTCCCCACACTTTCCTGGAACTTCATCGCCCCATCGTATTTGGGTGCGCTGCTGCGCGGCTGGGCGAGGTATTCCTTGACGCCGAAGTTGCCGTAACGGTTGAAGGTCTGCGGCACGCTGAACAGCATGAACAGTTGCCCGCCGGTGGATTTCCAGGCGTCCAGCAGGCTACGGTAGCGTTCGCGCATGCGCGGGTCACGGTTGGCGGCCTTGAAGAAATCCAGCAAGCGGTTTTTGCGGTCATCGTCAATGCTGCTGTCCCCCCAATTGACCACCAGGTGCTGGCCACCTTCATAGGCGTATAGCGCCTTGCCGAAACTTTTTGTGACGGCGGATTGCAGGATGATCTGGTTTTTCAGCGCATTCAGGCCGTAAGGGTCATTGTCATTGTCGATAGCGGCGAAAACATCATCCAAAGAGGTGGCCTCCGACAAGGTCTTGGGGATTTTCGCAGTGTCCTGGCAGGCCGCATGGGTGCTGCGGTTCCAGCAGGCGTAAAAGTATGCGCCCATCGCCACCGCGTCCACGTATTGTTTGGTGTCGCCATAATTCAGCATATTGCGGGTCAGGTCGGGATTGCTCTGGTAAGTGCCGAGGACTCTGACCAGGCGGCCAGTCCCGCCGAATTCGTTTTCCCAAATCCGGAACATTTCGCTGGCGCGCTTGGCGTAATAATACGCGCCATCCCAAAACGGGTTGCTGGCGGCAGTGTATAAGCCTTTGCCTTTTTCACGCACATACAGGGACGCCCAGAAGTTGCCGTTCCAGGCTTCATTGGTGTATTCGATATGGGCTTTCAGGCCGGGTTTGAGGTGGTCGCGCACATAATCGGCGAAATTGCGCACGTAGTCGTCGGTGGCGTTATGCACAATATTGAACCATGGGTGCGCGTTCAACTGGTTGGCCAATTCCACCTGCACTTCAAGCGGCGCGCCACGCCCGTAACGCTGGAGGCGGTTGGTGACGCCGGAGCCACCCCAGACGGCGTCATCCATCTTGCTGCGTTGGTCCCAGTTGAAATCCTGCAACAGGCAGCTGGTATAAGCGTCGCCGGTCAGGGTGGAGCAGGCGAGGTAGCTGGGGCTGGCCTCCATCAGGTTCATCATGCGGATGGTGCGGAAATCTTTCAGGAAGTTCAGGTAATCGGGGTTGAAGACAATCGCATTGCGGTCATTGCGCAAGGTGTCTTCAAAGCTGCGGAACTGGCCCGCCGGACACGCGCCCGCATTCGCCACGCGCACAAACGGGTTGCCTTCACAAATGCCGCCGGGCATGACGACCCGGATGTTTTTCACCGTGCCGGAAACCACCTGCAACACCATGCGGTTGGCCGCCACATTGCCGCTCAACGTGGCGGGCAGATTGATGTTGATGACATCGCGCCCCGCTTCGTGGCTGGCCAGCGATGCGTAGCCGGAATAGGCGAGTGTTCCTGAACCTTCGTACAGCACGACATACTGCCCACTGGGGAGCATGCCGCTCACCACGCTGTCGAGCAGGAAGGTGCGGATTATGCTGGGATTTTGCCCGTTGCAGCTGGTGGGCAGCGCATTTGGCCAGCCGTGTTCGTCATAGCTCACATCCTTGCAGGAATACTCTGCGAAGGGGCGCGCCGTGCGGAAAATATCCACGAATGGCATGGGCAGAACAATGTCGTTCTGTTCGGATTGCGGCGCTTCGGTGTTGATGCCGAGAGAGGGCTGGAACAGCTTGGCGGGCGTCTGGCCGTAAGCGGTCAGCTGCGCGGCCAAGGCGTTTTCAAACTGGTCGGGGGATGCCGTCCATTGCAGGTCCAGGCTGCTGGCGGTGGAAGCAAGCTGGATGCCATTGGCTGCATTGCGGTCGCTGTCCATGCTGAGAAAGAAGCGCTCCAGATTCTTGCCGGTGTTGTAGGCGCAGGCAGCCGGGTCTGCGTTACTACTGCAAATGGCGGCGGCGATATCCTGCTGGTTGATGGCCGCCTTGCCCGGAATGGCGACTTGGGCGGCAGCCAGAGAGAGGAGCAAACCGCCGCCGGAGGGATAGGTAAAGCCGCCATCCGCCGCGCTCAACTTGCCGGTGGAATCATATTGCAAACCGGCAATGGCTGTTTCAGCGTTATTGCGGGTTGGGTCAAGCACCAGCAAGCGTCCCGCGCTGCTGGTGGAAGGGGTGCCGGAATTGTTGTTGCCGGTTTGCGGATTGCCGGTGCCTCCGCCCCCGCAACCTGCCAAAAATGACGCGAGCATGACGGCCAACCACCAACTGATGCGTGCGGGAGTCAGCTGATGATGTATAAGATTTTGTATTGTAATAATTTTTTTCCCGGTCATTATGAGTTGCCCCTATCGTTTTCTCGTCAAGTCATGTTTAGAAAAGGATTATGGATGAAAATTCCCACTATAGTAGTTTTTATCGCTTTATGTGTCTCGGGTTGTGCGAATAATTCAGCGATAGATCAATTTTCAAGCAATTCGTTGCCGCCAGAAACGGCGGTTCCCCTGACGATTAGCCGTAATCCAGCCGTGCATGCACAGGTATACATGTCACCCGCAAAAGGCGGGGAAGTCATTGTCCAAGTGCAAGGAAGGCCGCCGCAACGTCTGGCAGGCATTGATTTAGGACTCTATTCCGCCTACCAATCAGCATTTTTTCGTTTGTTAGACCAAGATCATGATGGGGTCAGTGAATTAGCTGTCCTACAGAGTGTTGATTTTTCTGGGATAAAAAAATGCTATGACGTTTTTCGATACCATTTTCGAAGTGCTAGGTTCGAGCGTGTTGCCGCTAGGTATTTTTGCACTAATGATAGATAAAATTAAAATATTTATTAGTAATATTTATTAGTACAAAAGTTGATAGGTTGAATTATTGTTTAATAAAAAATACTTTAGTATAATATTTACTTTGGCATATTAATCGCCAATTAATGGTTAAAATTTTTTAAAGGGCTTAAGCGATGGAAGACCTGTTTTTTCCAATGCCGTTAGATAATGTTGATTCCTGGGTGGAGGATGCATCTTTTTCCACTATGGAAAGCATGGACACGCAAGTCCTTGCACAGCGCAACCCTGTTGCGGATCCTTATCTGGGCATTGTCTATGGTTTTGATGACTCCCCGCAAAATACCGAATGGTTACTAAGCAGTGGCTGGGCCAATATGCCTGAAACTGACCGGGATGGTTTTGTTGCAGCTATCCTGGATGTGTACCCAACCCAGGTTGAAGCATTGCAGACATTGTACATGAACGCATTTGGGCGCTTGGGCGATCCGGAAGGCTTGGCCTATTGGACGCTGAATATGCTGCATACAGGCACCACTGACCCGACCAACCTGCTGCTCCCCGTCATCAATGAATCACCCGAATATGTGGGGATGCTTAAAACCGCCTTGGGCAACCGGGAGGATCTCGCCTCCCTGAAAACTGGGCAAGAGATTGAAGATTGCATCCGCACCTTGGACAGTTCCACCCAACAAGGCCTCTACGGCAAATTGATTGACAATTTGTATGAAAACATTTTTGGCCGGGTGGCTGATGCTGGCGGAAAGGCTTATTGGACCAGTGAGTTGGAACAAGGCCACACCAACCTGTTGCAAATCATGGGTTCACTGATCAATGGCGCAGGAACAACCGATAAGGTTTTGCTGGAAACCAAAGGCGCTATCGCCTATGACGCTGTGCAGGCGCTGGTGGATCATAATGTCATCACCAGCCGTGATATTACCCAGGCAGGAACGGTGAAGATCCAGGCCGCACTGAGTGGGATGCAGGAACGGCTATCAGAATACGATTCTTCTGAAATCAGCAGCCTATGGGCTGACAAAGAAACCCTGATTGGCAAAATGCTGCAGGACGCTGGCCTGTCGTCATGACGTCTGCTTAAAAACCGAAAACGCCCATATTGGCATTAACGGTGCGGACAGGGCAGTTGCCGCGGAACATTTCCCATTCATCGCAGCGTTTGCCGCTAGGAAGCACGCAGTCGGCCTTTTCACCATCGGGGGTTTGGCGGACTTCCAACTTGCCGTTGTTCTGGATGCAGTTCAGGGATGCAGGGCTGGCAGCGCGGGAGGCGTTGGGGTCAAGCGTCATCGGTGCTTTCGATGTGCTGGCGCAAGCCCCCAGCAACACAGTGATGGCCATGACAAAGCCCGTTGTCAGTTTCATGTTTATCTCCGTCAATTGGTTCAACTGGCGCAACGAATGCAGAGGGTAGCATAAGGCAATGCATCCAGGCGCGCCGCGCTGATTTCTTCGCCGCATTTGGCGCAAATACCGTATTCATCCGTTTCGATCCGTTTGAGGGCGGCACGCACCTGTTTAAGTTCGAGGTGGGTTTCTTCCTTCAGGTTCCTTAACACATCTTCATTTTCACGCTCAGTCACTTGTTCGGCGGAGTCGGCGCTATGCTCGCTGGAGAGGTCGCTGCTGACGCCATCCAACCGCGTCACCAACACTTTTTCCAGTTCTTTTAAGTGTTTATGCTTTTCTTCGTACATGTTTTCTGTTCTCATTACGTGCTTGTAAAGGATTTATCATAGCGCATTGCCGGGCTTCCGGCATGGCGAAGCGTAAGGAGGGAGCTGAATGCGCAAATTGTTGGCTGTAACCGTGGCGGGTATCTTGGTGGGCTGTTCCGGTGGGCATAATCTGGATTCGCCGATTAAAACCTGCAAGGCGGTCACGGCAGTGCTGGCGGGCGATAAGGCTGTCATCTGGCAAGGGGAACAGCAGACTGAGCAAAAAGGCGTCCACTTGCAGGTGACGTTGGATTTTTCATTGGCGGGGCAGCCGCCAGGCGAAGTTTCCAAAGCCGTCTGCATCTATGGCCTGAGCAGCCAGGATATGGATTACCGCAACGCCATGGGTGAATACGCCAACACCCCATCCCAAATGCTGGTCAATGGCCAGCCGATTCCCAGCAACGATTTGGTGCAGGCGGTGAACCGTGCAACCGCCGATACCGCCAAGGCCATTGGCCAGGAAGCCTTGCAGAAAATCAACGGACAAAAGTGATGCTGGCTTTCAGGCCAGGGTGATTGTCCTGCAACAGCACTTTGGCTGCGTGCAGGTCGGCCACCGCTTTCACCAAGCTCAACCCCAAGCCATTGCCGGGTGTGCTGCGGGCATTGTCCAGACGGGTAAAGCGTTTGAGCACCTGTTCGTGTTTGTCTTCTGGAATCCCCGGGCCATTATCGGCCACGCTGATGAGGATGTGCCCATTCAACGCGCTTGCCTCCAGCTCAATGTGGCCGCCGGGAGGGGTGTATTTCACCGCATTGTCCAGCAGGTTGGTGATGGCTTGGGCAAGCAACTGGCGATGCCCGTGGATGTGCAGCCCGGGTTCGGTGCGCCAGTTCAGGCTGCTGCCTTGTTCTTCCGCCACGACTGTGTACAGGTCGGCAAGTTCTTCGGTCAAAGCCCCTAAATCCACTTCCGCCCAGTCCTTATGCTGGTGGGAGGACTCGATTTGCGCAATGCTGAGTAAGGCGTTGAAGGTCTTGATCAGGTCATCCACCTCCACGATGGTGTCCTGCACCAGTTGTGGATAATCGTTTTGTTCCGGGGGATGGTATTGGGTGGCCTCCAGCCGGTTACGCAGGCGGTTCAGCGGGTTGCGCAAGTCGTGGGCGAGGTTGTCGGTCACTTCCCGCATGCTTTGCATCAGTTGTTCGATGCGGGCCAGCATGCTGTTGAGCACCCGGCTGAGTTTGTCGAATTCGTCATTGCGCCCGGCGACAGGCATCCGCTGCGACAGGTCGCCGCTGATGATGTCCTTGGCGGTTTGGCTGACGGCCTGGATGCGGCGTTGCACGTTGTAGCCCATGAAACTGCCTCCCGCCACCGCCAAAGTGAAGATGATGGCGATGGCGGCCAGCACGGTCTGTAGCAGGCGATCCAATAGGGTGTGCTGTTCCTTGAGGTCGGTGACGACCAGCAGTTGGTAGCCGCCGGGCAGGATGGTGAGCATCAGACGGGCGGGTTCATCGCGGCCTTTGGCGCCGGTTATCTGGCTGAGGGGCAAGGTGGCGACGCCTTGGGTAGGGTTCTGGTGGATGGCTTCAAATTCAATGTCCTTGGTCAAATCCTGCTGGCTGCGGTGCACCAGCCTGGAAATCAGGTAGCGTGACCCGTTTTCGCTGTTGCGCACGCCGATGGCTTCGATCAGCCCTTCCACTGCGACATTTTGGTAGAGGTTGAGCAGGGCGTCGGTTTCCAGTTGCAGGCGGGCGTCGGTCTGCTGCTGCATTTGCCCCTTGGCCATCCGGTAGATGAAGCCCAGCGCCCCAGCGGCCACTATGCTGAAAATCAGGGCGTATACCAGCGACAGACGGAAAACTGAGGTGTTAAACAGCTTCCGGGTCATGCAACAGATACCCAGCACCTCGGATGGTGTGCAGCAGCGGCGTATCGAAATCCTTGTCGATCTTGCTGCGCAGGCGGCTGACGTGCACGTCGATGACATTGGTTTGCGGGTCGAAATGGTAATCCCAAACCTTTTCCAGCAGCATGGTGCGGGTGACAACCTGGCCTGCATGGCGCATCAGGTATTCCAGCAGGTTGAACTCGCGCGGTTGCAGGGGAATGCTGACGCCACCACGGGTGACGCGGCGTTTGAGCAAGTCCATTTCCAGGTCGCGCAGTTTGAGGATGGTCTGTTCCTGCGTCGGCTGGGAGCGGCGCAGCAATGCCTGCAAACGCGCCAGCAATTCACTGAAGGCGTAAGGTTTCACCAGATAATCATCCCCACCGGCGCGCAAGCCTTCCACCCGGCTGTCGACATCACCCAAGGCGCTGAGGATCAGCACCGGGGTCTGCATACCCTGCGCGCGCAATGTCTGGATGATGGACAAACCGTCGCGCCCGGGCAGCATGCGGTCAACAATCAGGACATCATAATTGCCGCCTTGGGCCAGGTGCAGGCCGCTCTCGCCATCGGCGGCGTGGTCAACAACATGGCCGCTTTCAATCAGGCCTTTCTGGATGAAACTGGCGGTCTGGCGGTCGTCTTCAATGATCAGGATATTCATGGTTTATAAGCATAATCCAGTCTGTCAATTTGGGAAATGACGGATTGTTAATGTTGGAATGCTCGCCCATAACATGAATACTATGTAATCTTTTTGCAACCCCCCTGTAAGGTTGCTGCTGGCAGAATGCAAAACATGAACAAACTTTTTCACAGGAGATTTCCGATGCGTCAAAAGAAACTGGCAGTGGTGGCTGGCTTGCTGGTGTGCTCCACCCTCGTCCTGGGCAGCTTGGCGGCAGTGGCGGACGTGCCGACACCACCTCCCCCCCCTGCGCCGGTTGCGTCGGCAAGCACGCCTGCCCCCGCTGTGACGGCTGGCTCTTTGCCTGAGCTGACTACCCTGATCAAACAAAACAGCGCGGCTGTTGTGAATGTCAGCATGGAAGGCAAGAGTGGCGGCGCTGCGGATGACGACCTGCCGGAAGGCTTGCCGCCGGAGCTGAAGCGCTTTTTCCGTGGCCTTCCGGACATGCAGGAGCACGACACCCGGGCGATGGGTTCCGGTTTTGTCGTGTCACCGGATGGCTACATCATCACCAATGCACATGTGGTGGATGGGGCCAAGTCCGTGACCGTCGGGCTCAGTGACAAGCGCGAATTGCCTGCCGAAATTATCGGGGTCGACAAACTCAGCGATATTGCCTTGCTGAAAATCAAGGCCGATAACTTGCCGGTTGTGCAATTGGGCGATTCCGACAAGTTGGAGGTTGGGCAATGGGTGGTCGCGCTCGGTGCGCCGTTCGGCCTGGACCACAGCGCCACCCAAGGTATCGTCAGCGCCTTGTCCCGCAGCCTGCCAGATGGGACTTATGTGCCATTCATCCAAACGGATGTGGCGGTGAACCCTGGCAATTCCGGCGGTCCCCTGTTTGATCTTGGTGGGCGGGTTGTCGGGGTGAACTCGCAAATCTATAGCCGTAGCGGCGGCTATATGGGAATTTCCTTCGCCATTCCGGTCAACGTGGTCAAAAACGTGATTGAGCAGCTCAAGACCAACGGGCAGGTTAGCCGCGGCTGGTTGGGGGTGGAGATCCAGGACATGGATCAAGGGCTGGCGAGTTCCTTTAATTTGGCCCAGCCGGAAGGTGCGTTGGTCGCTGGTGTGCAGCCAAACAGCCCTGCAGAAAAGGCAGGCATCCAAACTGGCGACATTATTGTCGGCTTTGGCGATGGCAAGGTGACGTCAGCTTCAGATTTGCCCTTGTTGGTGGGCAATACGCCAATTGGTTCCCAGGTGCCGATCAAAATCAGGCGTTCCGGTGTGGAGAAAACGCTGGATGTGACCATCGCCAAGCTGGACAACAAGGATCAGGAAGGCCCCAAGGCCGCTTCTGACCAGAAGGAAAAAGGCATGTTGGGGCTGGCGGTCAGCACCTTATCCGCCGATGAGCTCAAGGAGCGCAAGCTGGACAATGGCGTGCTGGTGCAGGAAGTGTTGGCGGACAGCCCAGCGGAAAAAGCAGGTTTGGAAGCTGGCGATGTGATCGTCTCTGTCAACAGCCAAGCCATCAAGTCCCCGGCGGATCTCAAGACGGCAGTGCAGTCCGCCCCAGAGGGCAGGCCACTGGCCATGCTTGTCATGCAAGGGGAACGTATGCGCTTCCTGGCGGTCACTAAGTAACAGATACAACACATTTTCTTGGCACACTCCAAGCACTTTGCCCCGTCAGCGGATACGCACGATGACGGGGTTTTTTTATGGCCTGCCGGTTATCTGAAGATTCCGATGGGTTATGAAGCGGGCAGGGGACAAAGCCGGGGCAGCTTTGCAACATGATGGGATCACTTTTCTACGAGGGTTCCCCCATGTCAGACATGTCAGATAATGCCGCACTGTATATGCTCCAAGCCGGAGACTTAATCAACGAAGCAGCAGGCACTGCCCCTGTTTCAACAAGGGATGCCCCTGCGCCGCCGGAACTTGGCGCTGCTGGCCCTTCCGACAAGGGAACGGAGGTTGCGCCTGGGGACGCCGCTGTTATCCGGGAAGAAAAACCAGTTGCCGCTTCCAATCGCGTGGTGTTGACGTCTGCGTTGGAAGTCTACCAACAACTGGTGGCGCAACTGGAAGCCAACCGGCAGGCCATCAGTGACAAGCGCCGCGAACTGGCAGAGATTCGCCAAGATATCCGCGACCTTTCCACCGAAGTCAAGCGCGAACCGCGCTTGGAAGACGACACTAGCAGCCATGACCTGCACACCAGTAAGGTCGCCGTGCAGCACGACGACTGTGGCAGCATTATTGCCTATGCGGAACAGGTGCGGCGCAGTGTGTACGACAACGTCGGCCAAGCCGAAGAGTTGCTTTTCCCCATGGCGCAAAGCCTTGCGCTGTTGCGGTTACGGGTGAGCCACATTCGGCTGCTGGAAGAGCTGCTGGCGGCTCAGGAATCTGGTTTGCGGTTGGAAATCCAGCAACGCAATGCTGACGCCTGCATCTGGCAGCTTGCCGACATTCTCAAGGTCTGACCGCTGTCCGGCCTAGGCCCGTACACTCTGTGGGTGGCGGATGAGATTGTCCGGATCGTATTTGCGCTTGAGCGCCTGTAAACGTGTGTAGTTCTTGCCGTAGTAGGCCGTCTCCCAATTGGAAATGCCAACATCCGGGTAATTGCGGTAATGCGCCCGGACGCCGCCATTGGCCAGTATGCCCTGAATTTCCCTGACAATCTGCTCGGCGGCTCCGGTTTGCGTTGGTTTGTCGTAATAGGTCTGGAGCTCGCCGAGGTATCCCAGCGCACGATGTGGGTAAGCTGCGGTTGTTTCCAGCGCCGGATTGCTGATTTCCCCGCCCAAGGTGTTGATTTGCAGGATCGTGTTGACTTTGGCGGTGGCGATTTTTTTGCAAATGCCCGGCAGCATTGCTTTCAGGTCGTTGAAGCCGCTGTAATAACCGGCGGAGACATTCTTGAAATAAATCGGCTCGGTGGTTCCCCGGTAGCGTTGGACGCCAGTCAGGAAAGGATCCTTGCGCGGGGCCATCGCTTCGGTCGCGCCGGTTTTCAGCTTGGCGAGAATGGTTTTCAGGGTGGCGCTGGGTGCGCCGCTGGCGTCGGTCACCAGGATGGTCAGGGTTTTGCCATTCAGCACCCATGAGGAATAAGCGCTGCGGGGCAAGTCCCGCATCAGGCCAAACCAGCGCTCCGCCAGCTTGACGGCGCTGTCCGGCGTCAGGTTGCGGTACTTGTAGCGGTAACTGCTGAAAAATTGCGGGGCAGGGTGGGTCTGGAACTCCAGTTCGGTCACAATGCCGAAATTGCCGTTGCCGCCGCCCTTGCACGCCCACAACAGCTCGGGCTCATCGCGGGAATCCCGTATTTGCCCGTTGCCATCCACCATCCGCACCCGTTGCAGGCTGTCGCAGGTCAGGCCGAACTGGCGGGCGAAAAAGCCATAGCCGCCGCCCAGCGTCAGCCCGGCCACCCCGACTCCGGCGCAGGAGCCAGCCGGAAGCAGGCGCCCGAATTGGTTGAGGTATGCATACACGCCGCCCAGCTTGGCTCCCGGCTGGATGGTCAGGCGTTTGCTGGCCTTGTCGTAAACCGGCTTGTCCATGCCGGACATATCCACCATCAGGCTGCCTTCTGTGACGGAGAAGCCTTCGAAACTGTGCCCGCCACTTTTGATGGTGACCGGCAGACCGGCCTTGCGGGCGTAGGCGACAGCTTCCTGCACACCTTTTTCATTGGCGCAGACGGCGATGAGTTTGGGCATGGCGGTGATGCGCTTGTTGAAAATCTGCCGGTGCTTGGCGTATTCGGCGTCGTTGCGTTGCAGGAAGCGGACATTGCTGCTGGAAACCGGGGCATTGCTGTCGGCGCTGGCTGGGACGTGATGAAAAAAAGCGGGAATACTGGCGGCTATGACCAGTGAATCCAGCAGGAATTGGCGGCGGCTGGGCATCTTCTGAACCTCAATTGGCTGGAAGGACTGACAGAGTATAGGCTCGACGCATACTCCCTTGCCAGCAGCTATCGGCGCACGCCAATCCGCTTCACAGCGCGCCGCTGCGCTTGATGTCGAGGTAATGGTTGATGAGGTTGACCGACAGGTCTGGCGGGGCTGCATCCAGGCAACGGACGCCCGCCGCCTTGATCCGCTCCAGGGTTGCCTCCCGCGTTTGCAGGTAATGCTGGACTGCCGCCTTGTGCAGCGCATCCTCCAGATTGTCCACCGGCTCTTCCAGCGCGCGGTCGATGGCTTGCTCACGCATGCTGGCCAGCAACACCAGATGGCGCTTGCGCAGCAGGTGCAGGGCGGGCAGCAGGTCGTCGAGGTCTTCATCGCGCAGGTTGGTCAGCAGGATGACCAGGGCGCGTTTTTTCTGCCGCACCAGCAGTTCGGTGGCGGCCTGCGCATAATCCGGCGCTTGCGGGGTCGGTTGCAGGTCATACAGCGCATTCAGCATGTGCTGGACATTATGTTGCCCCTTGTGCGCGGGCAACCAGCGGCTTTCCCCGGCAAAACTGCCCATGCCCACCGCATCGCCCTGCCGCAATGCCACATAGGTCAGCAGCAGCATCGCATTCAGGGTGTGGTCAAAATGGGAAAGTGTATCGTCTTTCGCCAGCATGCGGTGGCCGCAATCCAGCAGGAAAATGATTTCCTGGTCGCGTTCATCCTGGTATTCGCGGGAAATCGGTTTGTGCATCCGGGCAGTGGCTTTCCAGTCAATCTGGCGCAGGCTGTCGCCCTCGCGGTATTCGCGCAACTGGTGGAAATCTTGCCCCTCGCCACGGCGGCGCTTTTTCAGGATGCCCATGTGGCTGAGGTGGTGGTCGGTCGCCATCAGCGCATACTGGGCGACGGCGGCGAAATTGGGGTAGACGCGGGTTTCGGATTCCACCGGCAGCTTCAAATCCCGCCACCACAACTGTAGCGGCGACAGCACCCGCACCTGTAGGCACGGGAAATGCTGCCTGCCGCGTTCGGTGGCGGTCGCCTCGTACAGCGGTTCGGCGAATTTGCCTGGCCCCAGCGTCAGCCGCAGCGGGAAGCCGGTGGCCGCCAGCGCTGGCGGGAAATGGTCAAACACCAGCAGCGGCAGTGGACGCTTGCCGTCATTGTGCAGTTTCAGCCGCACCATCCGTTTCACCCCTAAGGGCAGGGAATGCGGCGCGAAACGTTCGGCGCGTGGGGCAGGCTCCCCCACCGCCCACAACAAATCGGCACCCGCCAGCAGCAGGCTTGCCCCCGCTGTGACGTACCACATGCTGATCAAGTCAGGGAACAGGCTGGCCAGCAAGGCGACGGCGGCGTTTGCCCCGGCCAACTGGAAACTGCGGCGGGCGGGCAGGATCATGTGCGCGGCGCTTCGGTCTTTTCCAGCACGCTGGCCAGCAGGTGGTCGGCGGTGTAGCCTTCCAGCTCCATTTCCGGCGTCAGCGAAACGCGGTGGCGCAATACCGGCAGGGCGACTTGCTTGATGTCATCCGGATGGACGAAATCGCGCCCAGCCAGCAGCGCATTGGCGCGGGCGGCGCGCACCAGGGCAATGCCGCCGCGTGGCCCCGCGCCGAAGCGCAGGCCCTGCCACTGCCGGGTGGCGCGGGTGATGCGCACGGCATAATCCATAACGGTTGCATCCACGGCGACAGTGGCGGCAGCCTGCTGCATGTCCAGCACCTGTTGTGGCGACGCCAGGGTTTGCAGGCTGTCGAGATTGAAGCGGTCGCCCACCTGTTGGTCGGTGACGGCCGCAACCATTTCCGCCTCTTCCTCCAGCGCCGGATAACCGATGAAAATTTTCAGCAGGAAGCGGTCAAGCTGCGCCTCGGGCAGTGGGTAAGTGCCTTCCTGCTCCAGCGGGTTCTGGGTCGCCAGCGCCATGAAGGGCAGGGGAACCGGGAAGGCTTTGCCTTCAATGGTGACCTGCTGCTCCTGCATGACCTCCAGCAGGGCGGACTGGGTTTTGGCCGGGGCGCGGTTGATTTCATCCGCCAGCAGCAGATGGGTGAACACCGGCCCTTTGCGCACATTGAAGCTTTGGTTCTGCATGTCGAACAAGACATGGCCGCTGATGTCGGCGGGCATCAGGTCTGGGGTGAACTGGATGCGCGCGAACTGTCCGGCAATGGTTTTCGCCAGCGCCCGCACCAGCAGGGTTTTGCCAAGGCCGGGCACGCCTTCGATCAGCACATGCCCACCCGCCAGCAGGGCAGTCAGGGTTTCATTCACCACCTGTTTCTGCCCGATCAGCGCCTTGCCGATTTCAAGGCGGATGCTGTCAGCCATCCGGCTGGCCTGTTCAAGCGTCAGGTTTGGGGTTGTCATCGCGTTGTTTCCTTGTGCCTGGGTAGAGTTGTTCGACGGCGGTGGCGAAAGCGTCGTATTGCGTATCGCCGTGTTTGCGCTTGCGCCGCCACATGAACAGGCCGCTGGCGTGGATGTGTTCCAGAATGCGGCGGCGTCCGGCGGGTGGCGTAGGGATCAGCGGGCCGAAGCGCGGGCTGAAAGCAAGCAGGGTCAGCGGAATGAAGGCCGCCAGCGTCAGCACCAGCGCCCAGGCGCGCTCCCAGATCAGCTTCCACAGCGGCGGCATGTCGTCCATATGCACCAACCAGACGGCATGCGGCTCATCGTACAGGCTGTGCGCCATCCGCCAGAAGAATTCGGCATGGTCGTAGTCCTCCAGCGCGTGGTTTTCGATGAAGTCGAGGTTAGCGGCCAGCGTCACCAGCCCTTCGCCATGTTCCAGTTCCAGCAGCCAGGTTGCGTTCTTGTAGCGTAAGGGATGGCCTTGCCCATCGCGGCTTTCCAGCGCGTAGAAAAAATCCGGATCCACTTCAAGCGGATGGCCCATGCCAGACAATTGGGCCTGTATGGGCAGGTCGTCTTCTTCCGGAATGACATGCTTGCCAAGGGTGACGCCGAGGGCGGTTTGCAGGCGGTCATTGACGGGTTCCGCAGGGGCGTCGGCAGTTTCATCTTCGCCCCCTTCATCCCCTGTGTCATCGTACAGGGTGTCGTTGTTGGGCGTGCGGGCGCGGGTGATCAGGTGGCCGCCGCGCTTCACCCAATCGAGAAGGGCATCGATTTTCTGTGGCGACAGGGTGTAACGCTCGGTGTCGATCACCAGCACGGTGTCTGTGTCATCAGGCAAGTCCCGCAGGCCGTCCTTGCGTTCGGCGGGGATGCCCATGCGCTTGAGGAACAGCCGGGCGGCGAATAGCTGATTGGTGCGGGCCTCGCCATGAAAGCCGGTGTATTCGTCGATTTCCTTCAGTTCGAACGTTTGCAGGAACCATAATGTCAGCACCGTCATTGCCAGGATGGCGAAAATGCTGATGAGAACGTGCTGGAGCTTCATGCCTCCACCTCAATCCGGGCGGGTTCCACGGCGAAATGCTGTGCCCAGCCGTTAAACAGCGTTTCCGCCAGGGTGGCGGCAGGCGGACGGTGGGCGTAGGCAATTTCCTGCCAGGCGCGGGTGGCTGCCGTCAGCCAAGCCAGACGTTCGCTGCTCAAATGCCCATGCGCCAATTGCAGGATGTCGCCTTCGGTGTGGCTGGACTGCACCGGCAAATGGTCATGGCGGGTCAGACGCATCAACGCTCCCCGATACAATAGGCTGAGGGCTTCGCGCAATTGGCCGTCGGCCCATAGCTGGCGGCAGGCGGCGGCGATGTCGGCGGGCAGGGATTCAGGGCGGATGTCCATGCCAAACAGGATGTCAGGCGGGGCTTGCCCCACCGTTTTGCGCCGGACAGGTTTCAGCAGCGCCGCAATGCGTTTGCGGTAGACGAAGGCGATCACCGCCAGCACGACAACCGCGATCCACAATGCGCCTTTCACGAAACCGGCGAACAGCATTTGCAGGGATTTGGCCCATTCAGCGGGGTCATTCTTATCCGTTTCATCGTGCTGGCGGGGAACCCAGATTTTGTAGGCGCGGATGCTGTTCAGTTCTTCCGCCTGCATGACGGTTTTTATCTGCTGGGCGGATTCTGCGGGCGGCAGGCGTTCAGGCGCCAGGTATTCGGTGACGGCTTCATCCGCCATCACTGGAGCCAGCGGTAGGCAAACGCCAGCCAATAGGACGGCGGCCAACAGCAGGGCCAGCGGCGTTTGCGCAAGCTTGCTTAACCGCTCCCCGAGGTTACGGAAGGCGAGTTCGATGTCCCAGGCTTCCAACTGGGTGCGGCGGTTCAGGTACAGGCTGAAACTGGCCGCGAGGTACAGCGGTTCCACAATCCAGACCGTAAGTGTGTACAGCACCAGGAAAATGAGGTTGCCCCAATACCTAGCGTCGGTGTCCAGGGTGTCGGTAAAACCGTTGAACAGGTAATTCCATGCGCCATCCGTGGGGTCAAGGATAACGATCAGCGCATACAGGCTGAACACCAGCACGTATTCCAGGTGAATGCAGGCGACCAGCAGCCATACCGCCTGCGCATGGGTTTGCAGGTGCAGCAGATCCTGCCGTTCCTTGCGGGGTTTGCCACGCAACTGCTCCAGTTGCCAGATCGGCAGGTTAAAACCCCGCGACAAGGAAAAACGCCGCCAGGTCAGCCCACCCAACAGCCCGGTGTTGCGCGCCAGCCCGGGCAGGGCGCTGAACACTTCCGCCGTTGACAGGCGCTGGTTGAACATCTGATGGCTGAACATATGCAGCAGCGCCCGGTCATACAACGGTTTGAACCACCAGAGGGTCAGCGGGGCGAAATGGAGGTATTCCACCGGCAGCAGCAGCCACGTCAGCAACGCGGCGCTGAACAGCAGCAGCGTCCAGGCCGGAAAGAGCCAGCGGGCGTTGTGTTGGACTAGCGCGAAACCAAGGTCAATGGCTTCCCATGCCGAGCGCAGACGGATATTGGCGGCGATGTCGTCAAGCTTCATCCGTCGCCTCGCCACGTCCCAACAGGGTGAAATAGCCGATCACCAGCAGCCATAGCCCAATGCCGACGGCGTATTTGAGCGTGACAGGAATCCAGGTCTGCGATGACCAGAAGGCCTCCACGAACGCCGCCATGATGAACAGCGTGGCCGCGCCGTATACAATGCCGATGGCTTCCTGCGCATTGTCGCGCAAGGCCAGCAGGCGCGATTTGCGCTTCGGCATGACCAGCGCCTGCGCCAGCTTGAAGCCCGCCGCACCCGACAGCATGATCGCGGTCAGTTCGAAGGCGCTGTGCCCGGCCACAAATCCCCAGAAGGTTTCGATATAACCGATCTGGGTCAGATGCCCAGCCACCGCGCCAATCGTCAGCCCGTTGTAGAGCAGGAAAAACAGGCTGCCCAGCCCGTACAGCAAGCCGCCCGCGAATACCTGAAAGCCGATGCCGGTGTTGTTTTTGATGTAAAAGCCGAACATCAGCACATCGCTGTCGGCTTCACGTTCACGCCCCAGGCGGGAGGAACGCTCCGGGTTGTACATCTCTTCCATGCCTGCCACCTGCGAGCCGTCGATCACCGAGTACACCAGTTCCGGCTCAAACTGGATGGCGACCAGGATGGCGAAGAAACTGCCGAAAAACAGCAGGCTGGAGAGCAGGATGGCGACCCATTCCCGCCGCGCCAGCCGGGGCAGGTCACGCAGGTAGAAGGTGATGAACCGGTGCGCAAAGTGCAGCCGTGAGGTGTACAGCTTATTGTGCCCACGCATCACCAACTGGTTGAGCTGTTCGATCAGCAGGGGGCTGTACATCCGCGATTGCGCCAATGCCAGATGGTGGCAGAGCTGGCGGTAGGCGCGCGGGAAATCCAGTTCCGGCTCCGTCAGGCCGTCCCGTTCCCGTTGCTTGCTGGGAATTTGCTGATAATCCAGCCAAAGTTCGAGCTGATCCCACAATGGTTGGTAGTGGTGGATGAACTGTTCCTGTTTCATGCCCTGCCGCCTCCGGCCAGCCAACTGGCGACGCCGTACAGCCACTGCGCCGCATTTTCCTGTTTTGCCGTCAGCGGGCCGGTCATGCGGGCGAGCTCTTCCAGCCGCGCTGGGGTCAATGTGTGGCTGCGCTGGGAAAACAACATGATGGCCTGTTGTTCGGGCAGGGTGAGGGTAATTTCCGGGCGCATGGGTTCAGCGTTGATCACATGGTTATGGCCATTGCGGCGGGGTTTGTGCAGCACCACAGTATTGGCGGCCAAGTCGCCAAGGCGCTGAAACCGGCGGTTCAGCAGCATGCTAATGAAACCGAAGCCGTAGAACAGGGGCAGGAAGTCCACCACCCGCAGCAGGTTGCGCACAATGGAGGCGGATGGTGTCACCGGGCTGGCGTCTTCCTGGGTGACATAGAGGTCGAGCATTTTCTTGCCCGGCGTTTGTCCCTGGCGGCGCAGCTCAAAATACACCGGATAAAACCATTCCAGCAGGAAGGTGAGGATCAGGGCGAGGCCAATGCCCATTTTGCCCAGCATCGCCAGCACCATGAACAACAGGATGCTGATGATGGAGCGCAGCAGCAAATCCACCATCCACGCCAACAGGCGGGGAACCGGCCCGGCGGGGGAAAGCTGCAAGGCGATGCCTTCAGGCGTATTGACGGTGTAGATCGTGTCCAGTCTCATGCAGACCTGTTGAAACCCTTTTGAGTGGCTGATTTGTATATTTTTCGGCGACCAGAATGAAGACCCGCCGCTGATATGTCAACCATCAGCTGACCAGTTTGCGCAACAGGGGCCAGTATTGATCTGCTATATTCCCGCCCATGCCAGAAATCCAGACTTTGTACGACAATACTGATGAGTTCGGCCCCATCACCGTCACCGATGATGGGCAATGCCGGATATTGTCGTTTGCCGCCAACGATGAGCAAAGTTGCTGCTTGAAGGCGGCACCGCATGTGCTGCAATTTGAGTACACGCAAGCGATGCTGCTGGTGTTGTTGTTCCAGCAACCGCAGCGGGTGTTGATTCTGGGTTTAGGCGGCGGCAGTCTGGTGAGCGCCTTGCATCATTGCATTCCCGGCGTCCGCATCACGGCGGTGGAACTGCGCCAGAGCGTGATTGACCTGGCTTACCGCTATTTCCAGATGCCGCGCGGAAAACGGGTGCAGGTGGTGTGCGGCAATGCGGATGCTTATATATGCGCAGAACAGGCGCACAAGCAGGATGTGGTGTTCGCTGACCTATACCACAGCTGCGGGGTGGATGACGTGCAGTTGAAGGCGGATTTCATTGCCCGTTGCGCAGCCATCCTCAAACAGGATGGCTGGCTGGTGCTGAACTGTTGGAATGAGCATCGTGAAGACATCATCCTGCGCAAGGCTTTGCAGGAGTGTTTCAGCGACATCCGGACAGTCCTCACCAGCAGCCGCAATTGGGTGATTTTGGCGGGCAAAACGCCGAGCTGGCGCACCAACAGTGAAATGAAGGAAACCGCTTTCCAGTTATCCAGCGCATTGGGTTTTCCATTAACCCGGCATCTGGCGCGTATGCGGGCGTTTTGACTAAAGCTCAAAACATGTCCGGGCTGGTTGGCTGTTTTTATCGCCAGATCACACAAACGAGGGACGCGGTGACAGCCCCGGTTAAGGGGCTTTTTTGAATCCTGTTACAGATTTCAAGTTGATGGCTTGAACGGGTTGACGACCAGCAAGCGCCCGCGAATGTTCAGGTGATGTTGCATGTCTTCTGAGTACAGCACGCCGCAGCCTGCCCGCAAGGCGGAAGCCACGATCAGGCTGTCCCAGTAGGAAAGGCGGTAGTCCAGCCGCAAACCGGCGGCGGTGAGCAGGTCTTCCGGCTCCTGCGCCAGGACGGGGTAGCTTGCCATGAAGTCAGCCAGGAAGGTTTGGATGTAGGCGTGGTCTTTGCCCGCCTTGCGTATCAGGTTGACGCTGATTTCGTTGGTGACCTGAACGCTGCTGCACACATCGCCATCGGCGACCAAGCTGGTGCTATTTGGTGTTTGGTGTCGTCGACTTGATGAGCGCGTAAAGCCAGATGTTGGTGTCGCAAAAGGCTTTGTTATCGGGCATAGATGTCTTCCCGCTCCATGGGTGTGAAGCCGGGCAACTGGATGGGGTTTTGCAGGTAGGTGCTGATGAATGCGCGGCGGGGCATTTGCTGTTCGCGGCGTTGGCGCACGAGTTCCTGTAGCGCAAGGTGGATGACTTCGCGCTTGTTGCCGCGGATGGCTTCTTTGATGAGTGTATCATCCAGCACGATATTGGTGCGCATGGTGAACCCCTTGTATGTGTATTGCTATACACATAGTAGCGGGGCAATGGGTTTTCATCAAGAACGGACGGAAAGCCCGCCTGCTCGCAGCTTCTGGGCTACTTATCGCCAGTTGCAGCCGTGTAAGCAATCATGAACACCCACTCATTGCCTCATCAATGACAATTTAACTTCTTTAAGCCCTATACTGAGCCCAACATTTTTGAAATTTTCCGTCATCGCTGCGGATTGGCTAACAACTGCCCTTCCTGATGCCGTTGCCGGACACCACGCCCGCGACCAGCAGGCCGATGGGGGACAAGATCACCCCCACCACGGCCCCCAGCATTTCCAGCGCGCCCACCGCCATCGAAACCACGCCTGCAACCATCGAGAACCCCGCCAGCCCCGCCACCACGCCGCCCGCGACCATCGCAAAGCGGGCGAGGGCAGGGTGCTCATGGGCGGCGTTGGTCAGCCAGGAAACGGCGTCGCCCAGCATCCGCAGCCCCTGGGTGGCCATATCCAGCAAGCCGCCATCCTGCCCCAGCGCCAATTGGAAATCTTTCCACTTGGCGTCCAGCGACATTTGCTGGCCAGCGTAGTTTTTCTGGATGGCTTCATAGCTGCCGTCGATTCCCCGCGCTTTGTCGAACGCCTCAACCGAACGGTGGATCGGTTCCTGCTGTTTGTGGATCAGGTTGAACATCTTGCCGCCCTGGCGGCCGAAGATGAGGGAGTTTTCCGTCATGATGTCGCTTTCGGACAGGCCACGGCCTTTGTACTTGGGCAACATGACCTTTTCATAGAAGGCCACCGGGTCAGTCGACAGCAGGCTGCTGGTGTCCTGGTCCAATACCCGTTTGCCGGGGACAAACTTTTTCACCCCGCCCAGCTTGTCGAACACCACGGCATCTTCATTCCAGATGCCATAATCAATCATCTTGTGGGCCATCGCCTTGTTTTTGACGATGCCATTCATGCGCTGGAAAGAAGTCATCAGCGCGTCGCCCGCCGCGCCGCCTTTCATTTCGCCGATGATCGGCTCCAGCTTCGCAAACAGCGCCTGGTCGGAAAGCTGGTAGGCGGAAGAGCCTGCCTTGCTGACAAACTGGCGCAACTGATCCCAGTTCACATTGCCGCCGGAACTCTGGATCGCCTTGAAACCGCCGCTCATCAGCTCATTGAAGCGTTCGGGGGATTTCAGCCCGCCCATCTGCTCGGTGAAGCGCAGCATGTCCATCTGCTGATCCTGCATCAGCCCCTGCATGTGCTCATCCAGCCCCTTGCTCGCCACATTGACCTTGGCCAGCATCGGGGCCGCCATCTTGGCGGCGGCCAACTGCTCATCCAGCGTTTTGGCTCCAGATTCGCGGAACACGCCCTGCGCTTCCGTCATATAGCGCAGCATGTCCACCCGGCTGGCCCCGGCAATGTTGGCGGCGGAAGCAAATTTCTCAGCTTCAGCCAGCGCCGCGCCCCCCATCCCGTACTGGTTGAATTTTTCGGTGATCGTCTGGTATTCGCGGCTGGTGTCCAGCACCCCGTGCATGAAGTCCTGGACAGGGGCGGCAAGCTCCATCGCGCCGGATTTAAGCTTGCCGAACCCCGATTGGAAGCGCTTGATCGCGCCAGAATTCTGCGCGATCAGCGAGCGCAGCGGGGATGTCACCTTGTCCACCAGTTGCACCGTGAATTTGTGTGCCTTCGCCAGCGGCCCCGTGGCGGCGGCGCGCTGCATGTTCCCCATCAGGTTGGTGATCTTGTTGAGGGGGCCGGTGACCCTGTCGACCAGCGACACGATGAATTCCAGCCGGTTGCCGCTCATGCGTCACCCCCCAGCGACCGGGAAATGCCGTTGGCGATGGCGATTTCCATCCGTTCCCAGTAGCGCCTTTCCAGCCACAGCGCCGCGCCGAGGCTTTCCTCGTCGTGTTGCCCAGGCGGGATGTGCGGCAGGTAGTGCATCGCCAGGGTTTCCAATTGCCTTAAACCGTCGCTGCTGGCGTAGTCTGCCCATCCTTCGGCTTTTTTACGCTGATCTCCACCTTCGGCAGGAATTCTTCCAGCAGCGCGCCCGCCACTTGCCCCGCCATGCCTTCATTGGCGGACAGGTAGGCAATAAAGTCCTGCTTCTGGCTGGCGTCGGCACAAGCGAGCGTGAAGTTATGCAATGGCGCGACCTTGTCTTTGCCCATCAGCGCGTTTTGCAGCCGGTGGTAGGCGTCGCTGGTGACGGTAAAGCTGAACTCGTGCAAATCGCCGTTTTCGGTGTTGGCCAGCTCCAGGGTGATGTCTTTCTGCATGGGGAGTCTCCGTTATGGTGGGGTGGCCGCCGGTGGTTCACGGGCGGCGGTAAATCAGTAGAAACCGGCGGTTTCGGCGGCGGTCAGGTACGGGATGCCGTCGATGCTGACGAAATCCGGCGAGGTCACGTCATATTCGACCGTGTGGGTCATCTTCTCGCCGCCCTTGCTTTCACTGCTCCACAGGTCGGAAAGGCGCAGCAGGCAGCCATGGGCGCTCACGTCCTTGGCCAGCCCGCCCGCCGAGGCGAACGCCTGAATGTCCTGTGGCGCGATGTCCTTCCAGCTGGCGCCGCCGACGCCCTGCAACAGCATGTCGAAATTGCTGGAATCCAGGGTGATGGAGCCGCTGGCGGTGGTTTCGCCGTCCACCCAGCCATTGGGGACGCCATTGGTCAGCGCCACCGCGCGCTTGTCATCAATTTTCAGTTCAAACTTTTCCGCGAACAGCATCACGCCGCCCACGTACAGGCGCACGTCCTTGCCTGAAATGCGTTTTGTGCTCATGTTTACAGCTCCCCACTCAGGTCAAGGGCGATGGATGTGACAATCTGTTTTGGGCAGCGGTACGGCTTGACCACCAGCACCAGGTTGACGCGGGTCATGGAAACCCACTGGATCACCACCGACCCCGCCCCTGGCGGCATGATGTCGCCCACCAGCGGCAGCTTTTGCCCGCCGACTTCGACGGTGGCGGTCTTGCTCATCTCCCGCAGCGGGCGGGCGAAGTGGTGTTTGTGCCACGCCATGCTGTCGGGCGTGTCGTTGAAATTCTTGTTGCCGATGCGCCCGATGGCGAGGATGCGCACCGCGCGGCAGGCTTTGAGGACCGGCCGCAGGTATTCAACCACTTGGAAATCGCCAGCCGGGGTCTCCAGCAGGTTGCCATCCGCCCAGTAGGTTCCTGGGTAGTCGGCATAATGCTGCGGCACGCTCAGGCGGGCGGCGTCCAGCGCCATCAGGGTGGACTCGTCGAGCAAACGCCCGTCCGCATCCACCGGCTCCTCGCCCAGCCCTAGCCCCAGCAACGGCCCGGTCTCCACCCGCATCGGGGTGTCGGCGACGCCCACGGAGCGGTCACACAAGCGCCCGGCGATGACGCCGACGTTGTTGCCGTGCAACTGCGGGACGGCCATCACGCGGTTGGCGGCCAGCGGGGCGACCAGCGCGGTGGTGGCCGCCTCGTAATCCGCCCAGGTCTGCGTTTGCAGGCAGCCGGGGACGGCGAGGATGGCGAACATCTGGCGGCCGGTTGCGCCGCGCAGCTCCATCAGCTTGTCGTGCCAGGCGCTGATCTCAGCTGCCGTCTGCGCGGTGCGCAGCACCACCACCGCCTCCGGCGATGTCCCACGGAATGCCGTCGCCATCGCCTCATCGAATGCCGCCAACAAGTCGGCATTGTCATCATCCGCCGCCACCGGCAGCGCCCAGGCAAACCAGTTGTCGCCCGCATTCAGGCGGGCGGCGGCCAGGTTGGTTTTCAGGGGGGAGTCGGCGTCACCCAGCAGCCCGTCCAGGTCGCTGGCGTTGCCCAATGACAAGGTTTTGCCGAGGTTGTCCGGGTTGCCCCCAACGCCGATGAAAAGGAATTTCCGCTCGATCTCCGGGAACTCGCCCTGGCTCAGATTGAGGTTGTTGACTGAAACTGTACCGCGCATGTCGTGTCCTGCTGTAGCGGGAAAGTGCCGTCATCACGACGGGATTGCCGCCACTCTACACAGCCAGGCGCACGCGCATGGGCTGGTGTTCCAACCCGCGCGGCGCTGGTTGAAACAAACCTGGGGGGCGGCAGCCCTGATGCGCCCACGGATAGGAATTTGCCGCCACAGGTTTTCGGTGTTAACGTCGACGCTGCAATCAGGCTTTTTTTACCGGATACAGGTTTTTATGGACAGGCGGGTTTGGTTGCCTTCCACACAGGAGCATGGGTATGGATTTTGAGTGGGATGACAACAAGGCAGCGGCGAATGGGCGTAAGCATGGCGTCAGCTTTGCCGAAGCCCAGACCATTTTTGCCGACCCGTTGGAGATCACCATTCCAGACCCTGACCATTCGGAAGGTGAGTTCCGTTTCCTGAGCATTGGCCGCTCTGATCAAGGCAACCTGCTGGTTGTTTCCTACACTGAACGGGCTGATGCGCTTATCCGGCTGATCAGCGCCCGCCACGCCACCCGACAGGAGAGAAAACAGTATGAGCAACCATGATGAGATGAGGCCGGAATACGATTTTTCCGGCGGTGTGCGCGGCAAGCATCATAAGGCTTACCAGGAAGGCTCCAATGTGGTTCGGTTGGACAGCGACGTGGCCGTGCATTTCAAGGATTCAGCGGCGGTCAACCACGCCTTGCGGATGTTGATCCGGCTGGCTGGCGAGGAAGTCCAGCCAAAGCAGGACGCGGCCTGAGCCAGATCACAAAAAAGCCCGCGCAGGGCGGGCTTTTGCTCATGGTTTCTATAGTGCGGGGTTAGGTGGCCAATCCACCAAACAAACCCAATTGATCCAAATGATTTGATTGGGGCTTTTTGTGAGATGCCAGATCAACCTTATTCCCCTCCCATTTCATCGACGATGAAGCAGAGAATTTGCCGTGGCACATTTCACATTCATGCACCGGCATGGGAATAGTTATTGTCTTGCTTACCTCTTGGGTGTGCCGACAGTGCGGGCATTCGGCGATAAGGATATTGATAGCCGGTACAACCGGCACGCCAGCTACCCAAAACTCAATTTCTTCGTTCATGCTGCACCTCCACCAAATGTCAAAACGCCTTGGCCTACTTCCGTGTGCAGTTCGGCCATGTCCGGCATGGCCTTGCCGATCATGTTGCACAGGTCGCGGATTTCACCAATCAGGTATTTTTGCTGCATCAGGTTGCGGCAACCGACCAGTTCGCTGACCAGCGCCGACACCTGCTTTGACACGACGACGCGGGTCTTTGGGTCCACCCGCCCGAAGAATCCGGTTTTGCGGATTGCAGGCAGGACTTCTTCACAGACCCACTCGGTAAACTCCATCGCTTTGGGGCTGTTGGAGCGGAATATGGCCTGATAGACAGCAGGTTCAGAGATGAAAATCAGGTCTCTTTCCCCCTTAGTGGTCTGATGTTGTAAGGGCATAACCCACTTTTCAGGCACATTCTTCAGGCTACTGGACTTCAACCCTGACCATTGCAAACCCAGTGATTCATACACGTCCTTGGCACAAAACCAGACGTTATCATCAACCGCTACCGTTCTGACTTCGTGGCTTTCGTATGAGAATGGATTGATGGTTGGCTGTACGCCGATGATTGCCGTGTTCATGCCGCACCCCCTTGGATGGCGGCAATCCTGGCCTTGAACTCATTGAGGGCAAGCAGGAATGCCTGTTCGGCCTTGGTGGGCTGTTCCTGTCCCTGCTGCTGTCTGGCGGCGTCGCGGTAGGCCTGCTTGAGTTGCCCCTTGCTTTCGCGCACCGCTTCGGCGGCTTCGTTGACGTTGCCCAGCAGGCCAGCGACAACGGCGTGGTTGGGGTCTTCCGCTTCCTGCGCGGCGCGGAGTTCGGTCAGGGCTGCGCGGTGCTGGGCGATGGCCTGCACCTTGGTGTTGAGCAGCATGGCGATGAGTTTGTTTGCTGCGTTCATGCCACCACCCCCATTTTGCGGCTGCCGCGTTCCAGCCGTTCAAGCTGTTCCTGCGCCTTGTAAATAACCTCAATCAGCGCTTCGCTGGCCGCCCGGAAGTCGCACGGCGCGGGTGAGAATTTTGGGTCTTCGTTCACGTAGTCGCGGGCGATTTCAGCATACCCGATCACGGCGGCAAGGCCGGAGGCGCGCAGCAGCGTGACCTGAATTTCAGAAATAGTTGGTGTAGTATTTGGCGTAGCCATTTCGGTGTCTCCTATTCAGACATTGATGTGGTCAGCCCTGCTTCGGTATGCCAGTACCGTTGCGGGGCGTTTTATTTAAGACTTGTAAGCTGTTGTCTTACGATTCATAATAAGAGCCATGATTTATCAAGTCAAGAGAAAAAATATGGCAAAAGTAACCCTAACATTCCGCATTGACGAAGACCTTAAACACCGTTTAGGTGAAACTGCCAAAAATCAACACAGGACTAGCGGCAACCTCGTTGAATGGCTGATCAAGCAGTACCTTGAGCAACTTGCCAAGCGCAGCGCCAGCGCTGAGGAGGCCGCAGCCGACGCCTGGGATCGGCAGATCGCGGCGGATGCTGAGGCCGGTAAGCTGGATTTTCTGTTGGAAGAGGCCCAGGCCGATCACGACAAGATGGCCAAGTAAAAGAAAGCCCGCAAGATGCGGGCTTTTTAACAATCAGCTTATTCTTTTGCCCAGCCCGTCATGGCGATAAGCATGGCGGAGAGCCATGGCTTGGCCGTTATTGTTCTGGTTCGGCATCGAACACAGCGCCTGCCGTTGCCGGGATCAATGTGTAACGGTAAGTGATGCCCTTATGGGTGAACTCAGTATGCAAAAGCCCGTTTTCATCAGGATTGTCAGGGGTTTGAACTTTGGCTTTTACCAGTTCAGCAACTTCCTTTTCACTCATTTTTGGGTTGAGGGCTTCGATGACGGCATTGATGCAGGCAAACAGGTTAATGAAACTGGATTTTTCATTGTCTGTATCAATTTTTCCCATCACAACGACCGATGT